>JACDAO010000033.1 GCA_013695405.1 Acidobacteriota bacterium
AGCTGGGTATCGCCCTCACGGAGTGGGAGGACGATGCGTGCTCGGTGCGGTTGCTGTGGCGCGACTTGGTCGCTGGTGGCGTAGGTCACGACCTGTTCTCGGGTCAGGGCCCCCGATGGTGCGAACATGACCAGCGGCACTCTGGTGGGGAGAGTGAAGTTCAATCGCCCGCTGATCCGGTCGTACGCGCGCTCAGCGCTTCGAACGACACGGTCGAGTTCACGTGCGAGCGCAGGCAGGTAGTGGATTTCGAAGTGTTGGCTTTCGGTCCTCAGCCACGGTGATTGGCCCTGCCGGGAATGCGCTGTGGCGGTTTCTGGTGATAACCACACGCTAACCATCATCAGAGTCAGAGCGAATACGAGCGTTCGCTGGAGCATGGTGGTCCTCCCATGGCGATGGCGATCGGAAGTCTACATCCCTTACCTCACTCGAGGATCGACTCTCGATCTCCCAGCGGCGGGGCACCGGCGCTCACGTGCAGAAGGTTCAGGCCGCGCGCCGGAACGGATCAGGCGCTCAGAGCGCGAACGGCGGGACGGTCGGCTGGTGTGGGCAGGCGAAGGGCGCTCGCCGGCAGCGTGACCACGGCCACAGTGTTGCCGGTCATGTCGAAGAACTCGACCGAGTAGCCTTCTTCGGGCACATCCGGCACGGCGTGCCGCTCCACGACCGTCCCGACATCGCCGGCCCGGAGCCCGCGTTCGGTGACGTCGCGGGTCAGGATCACATCGCCGTACATGTCGAAGGGCATGTCCTACCTCGGGTACATGGTAATGAACCTGGGCACGTCAGTTCCAGTGTCAACATGCCAAACCGAGCAGAACCGCACGACCCTGCCGCTCGGGGTCTTGATCGGGCCCTCGATCTCGTAAACGACACCGTACGCGTTTTCCGACGTCCGCGTCACGTCGAGCGACAGATGCTGCGTTCGAAGATCCGATTCCAGCCGGTGCGAATCATCCGCCCGATAGCCGACGCTCAGGAGCAATCTCGCTTTCGGGGCGCCCCGCCTGTGTGACACGTTCAGCAGATAGCCGGTGATCTTCTCTACGGCGATGATAGCGCGAGCGGCGTGTGGAACCGTCATCTCAGGATGCAAGGCGTAGGGGTTACTGCAGTCGCTCAGGCCCGAAGGGCACTCAGATCTTCACCCAAACGGGTCAGACGATGGTCATTGACCGCTTCGACGATTCCATACCAGTCCTCGTTGACCGAGGCGGGGTACCGGGCGCCCAGGACAGAGCCGGCAACGGATGCGACGGAATCACTGTCTCCCCCAATGTTCGCCGCAAGAAGGATCGCCAACTCCGCTGACTCCATGAGGGTCGCGAGCGCGATCGCGAGTGGCACGATCGTCAAGGGCTGAGTCGGAGCGTACCGGCGCGCCAAGTCGTCTGCATTAAGTTCTGGTAATCGGCTCAAGTCGTCGTGGATGGACCTAATAGCTCGCGCGAACACTGTATCCCGGGACCCCGAACGCTTCTGCTCGGCCCTTTCGCTCGCAATTTGCGCAAAACTTACGATCTCAACCCCCTCCGCGCCATCAATTGCAGCGGATACCGCCGCTGCGGTGGCCGCAGCCGCCGCGAGCGCCAAAGGGCCTCCGTGGGTCGAGATCGATGCTTGATGCGCCCCTTCAACGATGTCATCGAGGCGGTTTGAGCGGTACAGAATGCCGACGGGAGCCACGCGTATGGCGGCACCACACCCGTTGTGATCGAGCGTGACTCGTGTCGCGTCGCCCGCCTCGTGGAATTCCCAGAGCGACTTCACGCCGGGATGAACACTCTTCATGCACGTGAGCAACTCACGGCCGACGCTGGCATGTCCAACTTCGCCGTCGCGCAAGACCGCCCGGGCTACGGCTATCGTTCGCTCCGTGTCGTCGGTGGTTTCACCGAACAGCCACTGGTGTTTCCGATTGCTCGCGTACCTCGGAATGATCGTCCCCGGGCGACCCTCGAATCCGTGGACTCCGCGAGGGTACCAGTGGGCAATGCCGTCGCGGTTCAGGTTCTCCGTTTGCTTACCGATGGCGTCCCCTGTCGCCAGTCCCTTGAGCGATGCGAGAACTCGACTCTTCTCTGTTATCAGGTGATCACCGCCTCGGAAACACTGTTGAAGCCTGAACGTAATGGGCGTATGAGGGTCAAGAGCAGCATCTGGTCGGCTGCTGGCCCGTTTCAGTGCTTGAGGCGCACGGGCCGAACCCACTGCTCGGTCGCCCTCAGCGGCTCCGAGCCGAGGTTCAACACGACCATGCGCTGAAACGTCGCGGCGAAACGCTGTGTCAGCCACGTGCGCCGGAGTCCCGGAGCACTACGAGTGCCGACGCGCGTCATGACGTCGCCCGCTCCGCCTGAGAGCCCAGACCAGAGGCACGACACCGCCGACGGTGCCGACCATCGTGGCGGGCGGTCCCATCACGTCCAATGCAGTCGCGGCGACGGTCCCTGCCAGCAACGCTGCTGCGCCGGCAATCACTGCGCTCTTTGCCTGAGCGCCTTGCGTCCACAGCATCAAGCCGGCAACGATCGAGAGCACGCCGGCTGGTACAACGCAGAGACCGGCGGTAAATTGCGGCGTGCCGGACCCGAAGTACCGAAATTCCAAAGCGCCTCCCCACCCCACAACCGTCCCTGAGACGACCATCAGCGCTGCGAGCCATCGCATCCTTGGGTACCTCTCCTGGTTAGACACCGCCGCGTGTGACGCGGCAGTGCAAGCGCCAACGCGCCGTTCCGCTCAGGGCGGTGCTCGGGCGCTATCGTTCTGCGCACGAACGTGTTCGTCGAGAGGAAAGGCCGTCGATGGCCAAGGCGAAGGTGACGAGACGCGCGCCGAACCGATCCATCCCCCTGACGCGCCGGGCGCCTGCAGGTAGAAGCAGCGAGCCGCGCACCCACTCGCTGTGTCCCTGTCATGCTCTGAGGCCACCATCGAGTGTACGGCACACGAGGTTGCCATCCGGACGACACCCCGGTCTGGCGCACGGCTTTGCTAGCGCGGGCTCTTCGCAGGCGTTATCACGATGTTGCGGTACTCCACCGGACCGTGATCGCCCTGCAGCAGCAGCGGCCCTGGATCCGCTTCGGCGCTGTCGAGCGCGCCGCCGGTGATGCCAGGGATCTCCCGGTTGCAGATGACCGTGGTGCCGTTGATCGCGTACGTGAGCATGCGGCCGACCAGCGTGACATCCATCGATTGCCACTCGCCCGCCGCGCGGGCCACGTTCTCGCTCGGCGCGATGAAACCGTACAGCCCGCCGAGATGATGTGACGATGGCTCGAGGCCGGCGGCGTCGTCGACCTGCAGTTCGTACCGGCCCCGCAGGTAGACGCCGCTGTTGGCGCCCTTGGGCACGCGGAACTCCAGATGCAGTTTGAAATCGTCGAACTTCCGCGACGTCACCAGGTTCGCGCCGCTCTTGGCGTTCTGCAGGATGCCGCCGACCGCGCTCCACTGGCTGTCGCCGCGTCCGATCGGCTGCCAGCCCTCGACTGACTTGCCGTCGAAAAGCGTGACAGGGTCGGCCCAGGCCCGTGGTCCTGCCCTCCGCAACGACGGCGCGCGCGTGCCGGACCACGTCACGGTCTCGCCGTCGCCCATCGTCATCGACCCGCTGATGCGATCGCCCTCGAGGCGCCCCTCGAACGTGATGTCGCGGGGGTTGCTGTCCCACTGTGGCGGGATGGCGAAGCGAAACGTGCCGTCGGCGAACTCGATCCTGGAGATCGGGCGTGCGCTGCCTCCGGATCCCACGAACTGGCCCACCAGCGTCGCCGTACCGGATCGCTCGACTTCGAGCCAGGAGGGCGCCGTCTGCGTCCCGCGCTGGACCACGAGATCCCATCTTCCCAGCAGCGCGTCGGATGCGCTGCGCGACTGGGCGAAGGACCCCGAGTACCCAACCGCGACGAGCATCAACGCGGCGACGTATGCGACGCGAGCAATCATGCGTTCTCCTCGACTTCGGCGCCGCCGCGGGTCGCCCGTGGCTGCCGATGGTGTTGGTTCCGACAGGTTCTGGATCCTAGCCCATGGCAGCACGGACGTAGTGGTCGACATTGCTGGCCAGCACGTCGAGTGGCACGTTCCCGCCAAGGACCACCGTGTCGTTGAAGGCCTTGTCGACAAACGCCGAGCCCAGCGTCGTCCTGGCCTTTTCCCGCTGGCGGTTGATCTCGCTGTGCCCGACCTTGTAGCCGCACGCCTGTCCCGGCCACGAGCAATAGCGATCGACCTCGCTGGCGACTTCGAGCGGATTGGATCCGTTCACCTCGACGAAGAACTGCACGCCCTGCTCGCGCGTCCAGCGTTTGGCGTGAAGCCCGGTATCGACGACGAGCCGACAGGCCCGGAAGGCAATCGACTGGAGATAGCCGAGCCGTCCGACCGCATCGTTCTCGAACGCCCCGAGCTCGTCGGCCAGTTGCTCCGCATAGAGCGCCCAGCCTTCGGAGTACGCATTGAACGCGAGCATCTGCCGGATCAGCGGCATCTCGTGGGTGTACTCGCCCTGCCAGATGTGGCCGGGAATCGCTTCATGAAACGTCAGGTCGGCAAGACTGTACCGGCTGTGCAGGTCTGTCGTCCGCAGGTTGATCCAGAAGCGGCCGGGGATCGTGCCGTCGACGGCGCCGGCGCCGCCGTACGCGGCGGGCGCGCCCGGTTCTTCTTCGGGCGGCAGCCGTTTCACTTCCATGTTCGGCTTGACGACGGTATTGAAGGCGCGGGGCATCTGCGCGCGAATCCAGTCGAGGCGATTCTGAATGAACGCCATGATCTCGGCGCGGCCCTTGTCGCCCTCGGGGAACGTGTAGCGCGGGTCCTTCGCCAGTGCCTGCATGCGCGCGCCGACGGTCCCCTGCGTGTAGCCCGCGCCCTTCAGGATTTCGTCCATGCGCGCGTGCAGCAACTGCAGCTCGCGCCGGCCCATCTCGTGGACCTCGTCGGGTGACATGCTGGTGGTCGTCGACGCCTTCAGCGCCCACCGGTAGTACTCCTCGCCGCCGGGCCTCGCCCACATGCCGGCATCGACCGTGGCAATCGCACGCTGCGCCTGCAGTTCCGCCAATTGCTGCTCGAGTGCCGGCGCGATCTCCTTCGCCGCGATGCCCCGGGCGCGGTCTGCCCAGGGGCCTGGAATGGTCTTCGTGCGCCGCTCGATCGACTCGACGAGCGTGCCACCCTCGCGCGTGCCCTTGATCGCGAGACGCAGCTGCGCGAGCGCCTTGTCGAGCAGGAACGCCGGTGGCACCAGTCCCTTCGCGCGTGCCGCCTGCACGCGGCCAAGCTCTCCCGCGAGCTGCTTCGCGTAGGACTGCAGCCTGGCCAGGTACCCCTCGGCATCCACGGCCTGTTCGATGCGGTGCTCGGCATCGAGGAACCGCGGCACGTCGAGATAGGCCCCGACGTTCTGGACGACCACGTACGGCGTGATACGCCATCCGCCGACAGGGACGTCGCCGTATGGCATCGCGAAGCCCTCGAGCGCAGTGGCATACGCACTGCGCACGACTTCCAGGCTGGTTCGGCTCGCGTGCGAGAGTCCCGAGGCGTCGAACGCCGTGGCCCGCTCCAGGTCACGCCGCAGCTGGCTCGCCATCTGCTGCTGCCCGTCCGCGGAGCGATCCATCAGCTGCGATCGAAGGTTGGCTCTGGCGCCCGTATCGAGGCCGAGCGATGTGGCCGTCTCTGGCACGCGCCGCAGCAGGTTGTTACCGATGTCATCGAGCAACGCGCGCGCGTCGGCCTCGGTGCTTGTCGACGAAGCGGTTGGCGACGGCGGCGCCGCCGGCTCCTGACTGCATGCGGAGACCAGGGGAGCGGTGGCGGTGCCCGCGAGTGCGACGATGGCCTGGCGACGATTCAACAAGGAATGCGACATGGCTTACTTTAGAACGTCCTCCAAGAATCCTCTCGCGCTCTTCATCTTTCTTCCGGTGGCGTTCGTCGCGTGGATTCTGTGGGTCAATCTGCGCGCCGGTCAGTACACGCTCGAGAGCCGCGGCCCTCTGGCGAACGCGTCGGCGACCTGCAGACCAAGGGGGCCATACCC
>JACDAO010000069.1 GCA_013695405.1 Acidobacteriota bacterium
CGCGCCACGGCGACATCTGCCGCATCCCATCGTCCTGGTAGCCGTGCGAGTCGGCGTACCGGGCGACATCGAGCCAGTCGGCGGCCATCCGCTCGCCATAGGCTGGCGAGGCCAGCAGCCGATCGACTACCTTCGCGTAGGCGTCCGTCGACTGATCAGCGAGGAAGGCGTCGATCTCGGCGACCGTCGGGGGCAGGCCGGTGAGGTCGAACGAAACCCGTCGAATCAGCGTCTCGCGCGAGGCCTGTGGCGCCGGTGACAGCCCGGTGTCGCGCAAGCCGGTCCGGACGAACGCGTCGATCGGCTGCACGTGGGCCGGGCTGCCGTCGCCCTGCGGCACGGCGCGCTTCTGTGGTCCAACGAACGCCCAGTGCGGAGTCCAGGCCGCGCCCTGCTCGATCCAGCGCACCAGCGTCGCCTTTTCGACCGGGTCGAGCGCGAGGTGCGAGTCCGGCGTCGGCATCAGCACGGTCGGGTCGGTGCTCAGGATGCGGCGCACCAGTTCGCTGTCGTCGACGTCACCGCCGACCACCGCGCGGCTCCCGGTCGGCAGCGTGGCGAACGCGCCGTCCCTGGTGTGCAGGCTCAGTCCGCCCTTGCGCGCACGGTCGTCGGGTCCGTGGCAGGCAAAGCACTTGTCGGAGAGGATCGGACGGACGTGGAAGTTGAAGTCGACCACAGCCGGCAGGCCTGGCATGTCCGGCACGCGCGACCGGCACCCCGCGGTCGAGAGCACAGCCGTGGCGGCCAGTGCCAGCACACCCGCCGCTCGCATCGCCGTACGCCTGGCGAGATCGGCTGCCTCGCCTGCAGATCGTTGGTCAGAGGCCATCGCGACGCCCAGCTCCAAGGGGGGAAGCCCAGCGTATGTCATTGCGCGCGATGGCGCAATCGGCGAACGCGTCGCCGCGCCGTGCCTGGCGACGGTGCCGATCCGCCGACGACGCCTCAGAGGGGCGTAGGCGTCGGACTTGCCCGGCGCGCTGGTTCTGCGTCACGACGGCCTTGGCCGACGAGCTGGTCTCGCGCCACGACGGCCGGACAAGTCCGGCCGCTACGCGTGATCGCGGCCGCGCGGCTGGCCGTATACTCTGCGCCCGGAGCCAATGATGATTTCACTCAATCGGCGCGCGTTTCTCTCGGCGACCGCGACCGCAGCGGTTGCCTCGACCCTTCCCCTGTCGGTCCGCGCGGCCGCCCCAGTCACGCGTGCCAAGGGCAGTCAGCTGCGTGTCGGGCTGGCCGCGTACTCGCTGCGACAGTCGTTGCAAGCCAAGCCCGGCACGGCCGGTGCGATGGACCTGCTCGGATTCATCGACTACGCCGCGAGCGTCGGGGTCGACGCGGTCGAGCTGACGTCGTACTTCTTTCCGGAGACGTTCGACCGCGCCTACCTGAACGAGGTCAAGCGCCGTTGCCACCTCAACGGTCTGGACATCTGCGGCGGCGCGATCCGCAACAACTACACGCTGCCCGACGAGGATCCGGAACTGCAGAAGTGGCTCACCCACACCGACACCTGGCTCGGACACTACGCGACGCTCGGCGCGCCGGTGGTGCGGGTGTTCAGCGGCGTGCCGCCCAAGGGCATGACCGAGGAGCAGGGCATCGCCAACGGCATCAAGAACCTCGAGAAGGCGCTGGTCATGGCCGAGAAGCACGGCGTCATCCTCGGCCTCGAGAACCACGACTACCTGACCAGAATCGACCGGATGATGCCCATCCTCGAGGCCATCGACTCGCCGTGGTTCGGCGTCAACCTCGACTCGGGCAACGTCGACGACGCTGACGTCTATTCGCAGTTGCAGAAGATCGTCCCGTATGCGGTCAACGTGCAGCTGAAGGTCGAGACCGGTCCGTCCAAGCAGAAGGTGCCCACCGATGTGCCGCGCTTCGTCCGCATGCTGAAGGACGCCGGCTATCGCGGCTACGTGGTGCTGGAATACGAGGCGGCGCCCGACCCGTACGTCGCGATCCCGAAGCATCTCGCCGAACTGCGCGCCGCGATCCAGCAGCGGTGAGCTGAGTCGTCGAACCGGGCTGCCTGGCAGGCGTGGCAATCGAACCCACCACGCGCGAGCCTCGGACATGGCCTGACGACGTGGCGCCCCCCGAGGGCCGACGCTACACCCCGTTTTCGAACGCTCCACTCCGCGCGGCGCGCCGGCGCGCCTCTGCAGAGGAAAACTTCCCAAACTCCAGCACCCTGTGTGGCTCGGCTCTGGCTCTGGCAGGCCGTGTCGGAGTGACGCGTCATATCGGCCGTCGCCCGGGCCCGTCGGGCTGCCTGTCAGGCGGCCAGCCATCCGGCTGGACACACAAAGGGGAAGCAGATGTCAGCACAGCACACGAGAAAGTTGTTCGTCAGCGGGCTCCTCGGAGTCGGCGTGGCGCTTGGCAGCAGCCCGGCGTTGGCCAACCACATCGATTTCCTCGACGACCCGAGCTTTACGTTGGTCGCGTCAGGCAGTGGGTCGAGCACGCTCCAGACCACCGCACTCACTGGCAACACACTCGGTGGTCTGCGCGACGTGACCCTGTTCGCCTCGACGGGCGGCGTGCGCGTCCTGCTTGCCGATTCCAACCCTGGCGTGGTCGGCGATGTCGACGCCCTGTCGTTTCGCTCCGACGACGAGGCCTCGCAGGGGACGTTGACCGTTCTGCTCGGCGGCGTCGCCGATCTCGACGCCAACTTCCTCGACATTCCGATGTCCACCTTCGACTGGGACCGGGTTCGCGTCAACTTCGGGCTCGGCAGCAGCAGCAGTGCCTCGGTCGCGGTGACGCTGTTTTCCCGCGAAGACGGCGGCACCGCCACGGTAACCAAGGCGTTCGGTGGGGGCGACAACGACCTGGACTTCCTGCATTCCGAGTTCACCGCGGTCAACGGCTCGGTCGATCCGGACTTCCTGCGCAATGTCGACCGGGCGACGCTGACGCTGATCGGCGGCGCCGGCAGCAACTACTTCATCGAGTCGTTCAACCGCAACGGCCGTGTCGACCCCACCGTGCCGGAACCAGGCACGATGCTGCTGCTGGCCGGCGCGCTGGCGGCATTCGGTCTCCGCAAGCGCCGGATCTGACGCACGCCACCCAGTCATCACGGAGAGAATCGGCCCGACATCCAGCTGCGGCGATTCTCTCCGCCTGCCTCGGCGTCACTTTCGGTCGACGTCCCTTTGCCGGACCTTTTCCACGTTATTCTTCTCCCCGCCGCCGCTGGTCTCTGCGAGGGGGGCGCCCGACGTGCCATGCCTCGTCGTGCCCCACGGCGCCAGCACGCTGCGGTCGCCGACTCGCGCGCGGCGGTGGCTGCGGCTGGTGAGACTCACCAGATTGCTCATTGACAGCAGGGCAGCCGCGGCATCCGTAGCACCGGTGCACGGC
>JACDAO010000150.1 GCA_013695405.1 Acidobacteriota bacterium
CTCCACAAGGCGCCTGCAGGCATTCTCATCGACGGTCACTCGCAGTGAAACGACACCCATCCTGTGCCTCCTGCACGGCTGGACGCTCCGCGCGCCTGAGGTCTGACGGTCAACGTGCCAGACCAGGCGGCCTGGCAGATCGGCTGGCGGCGCCCTCGATCACGATGTCGGTTCGTCTCTGTGTCGGTGCTGCAGCCCAGGAAGCGTTCCTAGACGCAGCTCCTGCGCACCGATGCGGATCACATCCGAATCCAGATTGCCTCCCGCCGCGAGATGCGACGCGATGCCGAGGGGCGTGCAAGATCGATGACTTTCGCGAGCTGTTGCCGCCAAAGATGAGCGTGATCGGTCGGATTGGGACGCGTTGCTCTGGGCCAAATGCCTTGAAGTTCTCTAGGGAGAGTTCTGTCAGGCGCGGGGGCAAGCCCTGTCCAGTATGTGTCCGGGTTGTCATGGGCTGCTCAAGTCTCCCGTGATACGTCGTGCGGCATCAAGACTGGACGTTCGGCGCGCCTGCGGTCTGACGCTCAACGTGCCATCTGGGGCGCCGGCGCAGAATCAACATCGGACACGGGCTGGACCCGAGCGGTCCTGTGAGAGGAACTGAAGGGGGGGACCTATACGAGGCGCTGGAGCAACTCCGACGGGACCTCACTCCGAAGCTCGGGAAAGCGCTCGAGAAGGCGGGCAATGTCGGCGAGATCCTTCTGTCGCTTGCTTGCCCGCCGGGTGGAATCGCTGGCGGCCCAGACTTTCCTGCGCAGGACATCCTGCACCCGCGCTACCCGCAGAGGGACGCCCAGCACGTCCCGGGTCGTCGCATGCGGAACGAACTCCGCATAGCGCGGGTCGAGTTGAATCTGAATGCGCAGGTCCGAGCCGGGCGCGGAGACGTTGAGGCTGTGGGGAAATGCCTCGACGCGGAAGTCCCGCGCCAGCAGTGTTGCGATGCGCTCCTGATCGTGCGCCGCAACGGCCACGTCGAGATCAAGGCTCACGAGGGGGTCGACGTAGGCGTTGACGGCCTGCCCGCCGATGACGCAGTACTGCACCTTCTCCTGGTCCAGCAGGGCGGTGAAGCGGTCGAGCAGATCCATCTCGTCCCTCGTCACCGCCTTCAGGAAGGCGTGCGCGAGCAGAGCCTAGTCCTTGACGCAGGTCACCAGCGACCAGATCCGCGGGATGTTGACCTTCTCGATCGAGACCGGCTGCAGGTTGGCCTGGGCGAGGAAGGCCGGCAGGTCGAGATCCGACTTGAAGCCGATGTGCACGGTGAGCGGTGAGATGAGCCGCTCGGCCCTGGACAGCAGCTTGTTCGGGCTGAGGAAATGGTTCAGGAAGATGATCCGGCCACCCGGCTTGCAGACCCGGCGCATCTCGCGGGCGACCTTGACCGGATCGGGAACCACGCTGATCAGGTACGGCGCGTAGACGATGTCGAACGAGTCGTCCTCGAACTTGAGGTCCTGCGCGTCCATCTGCAGCAAGCGGACGTTGGTCGACTGCTTGCGGGCGACGCGCTCGCGTGCCTTCTCGAGCATCCCGGCCGAGAAGTCGATGCCCGTGACCTCGGTGGAACTCGGGTAGAGCGAGCAGTTGATGCCGGTGCCGACCCCGACTTCGAGAATCTTGTCGCCGGGATGCGTCTCCATGCGCTTGAGCGCCTGGACGCGGCCTGGATGCAGGGTCGGCCCGAAGATCAGGTCGTAGACGCTGGCGAGCTTCTCGTAGACCCCCTCGACGAAGTCGTTCTCGACCGCGGTCACCGATAGTGCCCGGGTGGCGGCATCGCCACTGCCGAGTTCGTCGTCCGTGTGCGTCGGATCCTGGCCGAACAGTGCCATCAAGAGACCCCCATGTTAGTGAAAATACTTCGGTAGTCTAACACGCAGCAAACATCACGCCGGCTGGGCTCGGTCGGCATCGATCGCGGCCGGACGATCGGCGCCGAGCGCTGCCAGCACGTCGAGCGCAGCGTCGACGCGACCGCCCGCGGCCGCGACGATCAGACCCGCGACCAGCGGCTGGATGGCGACCACCAACTCGCGAGCAATCGCCAGCGACTCCGCGGCCACGCGGCCGTCCCGGTCGGCGTCGAGCATCCGTCGCACCAGCGCGTCCGGCACACTCACCCCGGGTTCCTCGTTGGCCAGTTGCTCGGCCTGACGGGCGCTGTCGAATGCCTTGACGGTGGCAAGCACGGGGACCCGCTGCGCCCGCGTGACGTCGAGGAACTGCTCGAGCGCGGCGACGTCGTAGATCGGCCCGACCACGACGAACTCGGCGCCGGCCTCGACCTTGTACGTGTACCGGGACAACTCGCGGTCGGGCATCACGGCCGTCGGGTTGGCCGCCACGCCGATGTGGAACGCGGTGGGCGACCCGATCGGCTGCCCGCCGACGTCCTCGCCGCGATTGAACCGGGCCGCCACGTTGGTGAGCCCGATCGAATCGACATCGAAGACGGCCGTCGCATCCGGATACTCCGAGCGCCGCAGCGGCCGCCCGGTGACCAGCAGCAGGTTGCGCAGGCCGAGCGCATGCGCGCCGAGCAGGTCGGCCTGCATCGCGTGCAGGCTGTGATCGCGACAGCAGTACTGGAGGATGGTTTCGACCCCGACGCTCTGCTCGACCGTGACCGCGGTCGCCAGCGCGCTCATCCGCGCCCGGCTCCCCGATCCATCGCCGACCAGGACCACGTCCAGCCCGCGAATCCGTGCCTGCCGCGCCTGCTCGACCACCGCGTCGTGGCCGAAACCCGGAGGCGGCACCAGCGCGATGCCGGTGACGAACTGACGCCGGCGCAACGCGTTCGCCAGCCGTGAGCGCGATTCGACCGGCACCGGCGTGACCGGGTCGCGCGTGGCGGGTACCAGCCCGGTGCTTCGCGCCGCTGCCGGCGCGGGCGCCGACAGCGCGTGCACCGCCGTGCGAATCTGACGGATATGGTCCGGCGTGGTTCCGCAGCAGCCGCCGATCAATCGCACCCCGGCCGCCGCGAAGCGCCGTGCATATGACGCCATGTAGTCGGGCGAGCACAGGTAGAGGTTGCGGCCGTCGACGTCGCGAGGCTTGCCGGCATTGGGCATGGCCGCCAGCAGCGCCCCGGGCACCGCCTGCGCCAGACGCTCGACGGTGTCGAGCATCGCCGCCGGACCGACGCTGCAGTTGACGCCCAGCACGTCGGCGCCGAAGCCGACCAGCTGCGGCCCGAACTGCTCGACCGGCGTGCCGTCCAGGGTGTTGCCGTCTTCGCCGGTCGTCAGCATCGCGACGACCGGGCGCGCGCTGACGCCGCGAATCGCGCGAATCGCCGCCCCGAGCTCGTTGACGTCGCGGAAGGTCTCGAGGATGTACAGGTCGACGCCGCCGTCAGCCAGCCCGCCCGCCTGTTCGGCGAACACCTCCTCGGCCTCGTCCAGCCCGGTCTTGCCCCACGGCTCGACCCGGATGCCGAGCGGCCCAATCGAGCCGGCGACCCAGGCGCTGTCGCGGGCCGCGTGCCGCGCGATCCGGGCCCCGGCCACGTTGATCGCCGCGACCTTGTCGGCCAGGCCGAAGCTGGCCAGTTTCAGGCGGTTGGCGCCGAAGGTATTGGTCTCGACGATGTCGGCGCCCGCCCGCAGGTAGTCCTGGTGGACGGCCACCACCAGATCAGCCTGCGACAGGTTGAGATCCTCGAATGCCCGGTTCAGGAAGACGCCACGCGCATACAGCTGTGTGCCCATCGCGCCGTCGCAGATGAGCACCCGATCGCGCAGGGCGTCGAGACAGGATTGGTCCACGGCTTATTTGGGCACCGCCGACGGGCGGCTCGGCTGCCCGGGCTGGGGTACCAGCAGGTCGTCCTTGTCCCAGATGAAGTCGTCCTTGCTGTAGACGGCCAGCTCGTAGTCCTTGCCCATGAAAATGGCCGACACCGGGCAGGCCTCCTCACAATAACCGCAGAAAATGCACCGCATCTTGTGAATCTGGTAGGTGCTCGCGTAGCGCGGCCCGGCCATCACGCTGCCGTCGTTTTCCGCCGCTTCCAGATAAATCGCATCGGCGGGACAGGCCACGGCGCACAGACCGCAGGCGACGCACTTCTCCAGCCCGTGCTCGTCGCGCATCAGCACCTGCTTGCCGCGCCACTTCGGATACATCGGAAGCTTCTGGTCCGGGTAGTTGACGCTGATCGGCTTCTTGAACATGTGGCCGAGCGTGGTCTTGAACCCGACGATCCAGGGACGAATCATTCAGACAGTGTATCAAGGACGGGAGGGCGAGACGCCGCGCGTGGCAGTACACTCCCCCTGTGCTGCAGGAACCGAAGTTCCTCTCGGCCGAGCAGTTCCTGCTCACCACGATGATCGTGCAGCTGGCGGGCATTGCCGCGCTGTCGATCATGCTGGTGCGGTTCCGCCGCTTCCGGACCCTGCTGCTGACCGAGCGGCGCGACTGGCCGGAGCGTTTCGCGTTCATCGCCGCGCTGGGCGTGCCGCTGGCCGCCGGGGTGGCCAGCCGGCTGCTGCTGGGCTATGCAGCGGCCGACGTGTCGCTCGGGGGCGCTTTTCTCGCAGGCCTGGTCGCCGGGCCCTACGCCGGAGCGATCGTCGGCGGCATGGTCGGGCTGACTGCGTTGGCCGGCGGCGAGTTCATCGCGCTGCCGTTCGCGGTCGGGTGCGGCTTTGCCGGTGGCGGGCTGCGCGAGATCTGCCCGAAGGACGCGATCTGGCACTTCTCGCCGTTCGTGCTGACCGGTTTTGCCCGCTACCTGTGGAATCTGGTGCGCCGCTTCGAGGTCGACTGGCAGATGTTCCTGATTGCCTCGCCGATCGGCCTCGAACTGCTGCGTCAGGCGCTCGGCCAGCGCTACGGCATCGAACGGCTGTTTTTCTTCCCGGCGCACTCGGCCGGCATGCTGGTGGTGACACTGCTCGAGACGACCCTGACGGTCGCGATCCCGATCAAGATCTGGAACTCGGCCCGGATCGAACACAAGCTCCAGGAGCAGGAACAGCTGCTGCTGGCGGCCCGGATCGAGGCGCTGGCCAGTCAGATCAATCCGCATTTCCTGTTCAACACCCTGACGTCGATCTCGTCGCTGATCCGCACCCGGCCCGACACTGCGCGGATGCTGATCGGCAGGCTGGCCGGACTGCTGCGACGGCGCTTGCGCGCCAACGACCACTTCGTCTCGCTCCGCGAGGAACTGTCGGCGGTCGACGAGTATCTCGACATCGAGTGCGTGCGCTTCGGACCGACGCTGCGGGTCGACAAGGATCTCGACCCCGCGACACTCGACCAAATCGTGCCGAGCATGATCCTGCAACCGCTGGTCGAGAACTCGATCAAGCACGGACTGGCCGACAAGGTCGGCGAGCGCGTCGTGACGATCCGTTCCGAGCGGCGCGGCTCGCTGACGGTACTGGAAGTGATCGACAACGGCCTCGGCATCGACGAGGCCCGGCCCGGGCGGCCGGTGTCGAGCGGCATCGGCCTGACCAACGTCGCCGAGCGCCTGCGCGTCATCTACGGCGCGCAGTGCACGCTGGCCATCACCAGTGCTCCCGACCGCGGCACCCGGGTGCGGCTCGAGATCCCCGACCTGCTGGTGCCGGATCGGCGGTCGGCTTGAGATGAAGGTCAGCGCCCTCGTGGTGGACGACGAGCAGCCGGCCCGGGAGGAGCTCTGCTTCCTGCTGTCGCAGACCGGCCTGGTCGACGTGATCGGCCAGGCGGGCAACGGCGTCGAGGCGCTCGGCATGCTCGAGGACCTCGAACCGGACGTGGTCTTCCTTGACGTCCAGATGCCCGGCCTGACCGGCTTCGAGGTCGCCCGTCAGGCCTCCGCGCGGCAGCCGGCGCCGCATATCATCTTCGTCACCGCCTTCGACCAGTACGCCCTGGATGCCTTCCAGGTCAACGCGGTCGATTATCTGCTCAAGCCAGTCGATCCGGCCCGGCTCGACCAGGCGCTGGGCCGCGCCCGGCGACGGCTGGAGTCGGACCGCTCCGGCAGCGTCTCGCCCGGCGCCGTGGCGCAGATCGTCGAGATGGTCACCGCGCGGCAGAGCCGTCGGACACAGCTGGTCGTCAAGGTCGACGAGCGCATCCTGCTGGTGCCGGCCGACGACCTGATTCACGCCTCGTTGAACGAGGACGTGGTCACCGTCGTAGCCACTCACGTGACGGGAACGTCCAATTACCGGACACTCGACGAATTGCAGGCGCAGCTCGATCAGACGGTATTCTGGCGAGTGCACCGCTCGTATCTCGTCAACATTCACAAGATCAAGGAGATAGTCCCCTGGTTCAGCCGCAATTTCATCCTGAGAATGAAGGACGCGAAGGCCACG
Source organism: Acidobacteriota bacterium (assembly GCA_013695405.1). Taxonomy (GTDB): domain Bacteria; phylum Acidobacteriota; class Vicinamibacteria; order Vicinamibacterales; family Vicinamibacteraceae; genus Luteitalea. Next base: position 6,342 of record JACDAO010000150.1, read on the forward strand.
GAGATCCCGGTCAGCCGCGCGCAGACGAAACGGCTCCGGGAGTATCTGCAGCTCTGAACTGGGTCAACCCGCCCTCCGGGTTCACGCCAGTGGCGGCGCCAGTGACGGCCCAGGCCGCCGACGACGCGCTGCGGGCGGCCACCGCACCGGTCCGCAAGCCGTCGATCTGGACGCGCGCCGCCGAGGAACTGCTCACCTGGTTCAAGACGCTGGCCTCGGCCGCCGTCTACGCCACCCTGATCGTGACCTTCGGCTTCCAGGTTGCCCGGGTCGAAGGCCAGAGCATGGCCCCGACCCTGGCCGACCAGGATCGACTGATCGTCAACAAGGCGGTGTACAAACTGGGCGACCCGCGACGCGGCGACATCGTGATGCTGTGGTACCCGGTCGACCCCGACAAGTCCTTCGTCAAGCGGGTAATTGCCGAAGCCGGCGAGAAGGTGCGGATCGTCGATGGCCGCGTCTTCGTCAATGACGTCCAGCTCGAGGACGCCTACGTGCCGAGCGAGTATCGCGGGCACGACGACTGGGGGCCGCAGGAGGTCCCGGAAGGCTACTACTTCGTGATGGGCGACCATCGGAACAACAGCTCCGACAGCCGCCACTGGGGCTCGGTGCCCAAAAAGTACATCATCGGCAAGGTGCAGCTGCGCTGGTGGCCGCTGCCCACCGCGCAGGTCTTCGACTAGTGCGTGTGGCCGCCGCCGCCGCCGCCCTCGGACTGGCCGGCGGCGCGGGCGGCGAGATCGCGGTCGATCTCGAGCATCGCGCGCGCGTCGTTTCCCGCCATCTCGAGTCGCGCGATGATGTCGCGCGCTGACTTCTCTTCCTCGACCTGCTCGGTCACAAACCACTGCAGTTGCACGACGGCGGCGAAGTCCTTCTCCCCCATCGCCTGCTCGTAGAGCGCGTCGATCTGCTTGCTGACCTGCTCTTCCTGGGCCAGCGCGGCGCGAAACACCTCGATCAGGGTCGTCGCGTGCGTCGTCTCCACCTGGATCCTGCGCAGGGACACCGAATGATTGCGGTCGTGGATGAAGTCGAAGAGGCGGAGCGCGTGCTCGCGCTCCTCGTCGCTCTGCACCCGGAACCAGTGCGCGGCGCCCGGGAAGTTCAGGTCCTCGCAGACGCCTGACATTGCCAGGTAACTGTGTGATGCGGACAGTTCGTTGTTGACCTGATCATTGATCGCCTCGTACACCTTGGCACCCATCGGTTCGTCTCCGTTTGCGAGGTTTCGCGTCGGACAAGTCCGACGCCTACGCCCTGTCCTGCGCCCTGTCCTGCGCCCTGTCCTGCGCCTGTGCCACGCCTGTCCTGCGGCCGTTCTCGGGCCGCCATCCTCGCCCCGTCAACCCTCGTATAGCCGATCGACAACCAATTGCCAACGTTGAAGGACCACCCTGCGCCTCAACTTCATTGTCGGTGTCAACTCGCCGCCGGCGATGCTGAACTCGCTGGGCAGCAGCGCGATCTTCTTCAACCGCTCGAATTGCGCCAGGTCGCCGTTGAGCGCGTCGACGACCTCCTGAAAAAGCGAGACGACGTCAGCGCGCGCGACCAGCGACTCGCGCGACCCGGTCGCCATCCCGAGCACGCGTAGCCGCTGTTCGAGCGCCGGAAAGTCTGGCACCAGCAGCACCGCCGGAAAGTTGCGTCCCTCCCCCACCACCATCGCCTCGGCGACCAGCGGGTGCCGCTTGAGCACCGCCTCGATCGGCGCCGGCGCGATCTTCTTGCCACCCGAGGTGACCAGCAGTTCCTTCTTGCGGTCGGTGATCGCCAGGTAGCCGTCGGCGCTGAGCGTGCCGATGTCGCCGGTGTGGAACCAGCCGTCGACGATTGCCGCGGCTGTGTCCTCGGGCCGATGCCAGTAGCCGCGCATCACGTGCGGCCCCCGGGTCAGGATCTCGCCGTCGGCGGCGATGCGCACCTGCACGCCGTCGACCGCGCATCCGACCGTGCCGAAGCGCGGCGCGACGAGCGGGTTGACGGTGATCACCGGCGAGGTCTCGGTCAGGCCATAGCCTTCGATCAGCCGCAGGCCGACCGCGTGGAAGAACGACGCGATGTGCGCCGGCAGGGCCGCGCTGCCCGAGACGGCGAGCCGCAGGCGGCCGCCGACGCGCGCGCGAATCTTGGCCGCCACCAGGCCGTCGGCCACCGACTCCTGCATCTTCAGGATCACCGGCACCGGCTGTCCGTCGCGGCGCAGCGCGGCGACCTCGGTGCCGACCCGTACCGCCCAGTCGAACAACCCCCGCCGGTAGCTCGGGCCGCTGGCCACCGCCTCGAGGATTCGGCCGTGCAGTTTCTCGTACACCCGAGGCACGCCGGTCATGACCGTCGGCCGGGCCGCCTGCAGATCGCGGGCGAGCGTGTCGAGCGACTCGGCGTGGACCACGGTCACCCCCTCGTACAGATAGAGGAAGCTGACCATCCGCTCGAACACGTGACTGAGCGGCAGGTAGCTCAGCGCCACATCGTCTGGGGTCAGGCGCAGCACCGGCGCGACCGCCATGACGTTGGACAGCACGTTCCCGTGCGTCAGCATCACGCCCTTGGGCTCGCCGGTGGTGCCCGATGTGTAGATGATCGTCAGCAGGTCGTCGGCCGCGACGGCGGCGATGCCGGCCTCGTAGCGGCCCACCGCCTCACCGTCGGCGGCGAGCGTCCGTCCCCGTGCCAGCACGACTTCGAGACGCAGCACGGTGTGACTGCCACGCACGACGTCTGGCGGCGCCTCGTCGGTGAAGACGACGATGAATTCGAGGGTGGGCAGCAGGTGCCTGACGTCGAGGATCTTGGCGGCCTGCTGGGCGTCGGAGACGAACACGCCGCGCGCCCCGGAGTCCTGCAGGATGTAGCGTGCCTGCTGGGCGGACAGGGTCGGATAGATCGGCACCGTCACGCCGCGGCTGGTGATGATGCCGAGGTCGGCCAGCAGCCACTCGCGCCGCGTCTCGGACATGATCGCCACCCGGTCGCCCGGGGTCACGCCCATGTCGGCGAGGGCCAGACCGATCGCGCGCACCCGGTCGAGCAGGTCGGCGCTCGAGCACGAGGTCAGGCCGTCGGCGGTCGACGACTGCAGCAGCACCGGCCGGTCGTACCGGCGCGCCACGTCGGCCGGCAATTCGGCGAGCGTCCGGATCCGCGAGACCTGGGACGGCGGGAAGATGTACGGACGGTGGGGCGCGACGGCGACGGCCATTCGGAGTGCCTCGGGTGATGCGTGATGCCTGATGCCTGATGCCTTATGCCTGATGCGTGATGCCTGTTCGCTTCCTGTGCTGTACGTCTCCGCTCTGCCCGCCCTGCTTCTCGGTCAGCATGATCGCCTCGATGACCATCGACCGGTCTGCGGCCTTGAGCATGTCGTAGACGGTCAGGGCCGCGACGCTGACCGCGGTCAGCGCTTCCATCTCGACGCCGGTCGCACCGGTCGTCCTGACGGTGGCGGCAATCGCGACGCCGCCACGGGCCAGTTCGACGTGGACCTCGATCCCCGACAGCGCCAACGGATGACAGAGCGGGATCAAGTCCGAGGTCCGCTTGGCGGCCAAGATGCCGGCAATCCGCGCTGCCTGCAGCGGATCGCCCTTCTCGACCGCGCCGGTGCGGATCAGTCGCCGCGCCGCCGCCGAGACCCTGACGAACCCCTGCGCCACCGCGCGACGCGCCGTCGCCGGCTTGTCCGAGACGTCGACCATCCTGACGCGTCCCTCGGCGTCGCTGTGGGTCAGCCTGTGCGTCGGTGCGCGCTTACGTGTCGAGGCTGCCATTGGCGAGGAAGAACGACAGGCTCTCGAAGGTGATGGTCAGGTCCATGTTCTTGAGTTTCACCTTCTCGGGCACGCGCAGGTGTCCCGGCGAGAAATTCAGGATCGCCCGGATCCCGCACGCGACCACGGCGTCCACCGCCAGTTGCGCCGCCTCGGCCGGCACCGCAATCACCGCGATGTCGATCCGTTCGCGCTCGACCAGGCGCTCGAGGTCGCGGGCGTGGCGGATCGGCACGCCACTGCGCGAGTACTGTCCGATCTTGTCACGCGCGGTGTCGAGCAGCGCGACCACGTCGAACCCGTCCTGACGGAAGCCTGCGTAATCGGCCAGCGCCAGTCCGAGGTTGCCGGCCCCGACGATCACCACCTTGATGCTGCGATCGAGCCCGAGGATCTGGCGCAGGTGCCGCTTCAGGTCCTTGACGTAGTAGCCGACCCCGCGGATGCCGAATTCGCCGAAATGCGCCAGGTCCTTGCGGATTTGCGCGGCGTTGAGCTGGAACTGCGTGGCCAGACCCTGCGACGAGATGGTGTTGACCGCGGCGGTGTCGAGCACCTCGAGACAGCGCAGGTACACCGACAGCCGTGCGGTGGTCAGCTCGGAGACCTGCTCGGCCGGCGCACGATCGCGTGCGGTTTCGCTCACCGGCGGATTGTAAACCGTTCGCGCAGTGTAGGATGGCGAGCCATGGCCCAGCCCAGTTTCACGCCGTACGTGCCCGCCGACCAGGCGCCACCCGAGTTCACGGCCAAGGCCGTGCTGCTGGGCGCGTTGTTCGGCCTGCTGTTCGGCGCCTCGACCGTCTACCTGGGCCTGCGCGCCGGGCTCACGGTGAGCGCCTCGATCCCGATCGCGGTGCTGGCGATCTCGGTGCTCAAGCGCTTCGGCGGCTCGACCATCCTCGAGAACAACATGGTCCAGACCATCGGTTCGGCCGGCGAGTCGGTAGCGGCCGGCGTGGTCTTCACGATCCCGGCGCTGATCTTTCTGACGCCGTACGGCCCAGGCTACTTCAATTACTTCCAGATCACGATGCTGGCCTTCGGCGGCGGCATCCTCGGCGTGCTGCTGATGGTGCCGTTGCGCCGTGCGCTGATCGTCAAGGAACACCGCGTGCTGCCCTATCCCGAAGGCACCGCCTGCGCCGACGTGCTGGTGGCCGGCGAGCGCGGCGGGCAGCTGGCCGCGCTGGTCTTCCAGGGCCTCGGCGTCGGCATGCTGTTCAAGGCGCTGCCGTGGATCCTCCAGCTGATTCGGCCGGAAGTCGGCTACACCACGTCGAAGACCAGCGCCTTTCCCAACGCGACGCTCAACGTCGACATCTCACCCGAGTACATGGGCGTCGGCTACGTGATCGGCCCGCGCATCGCTGGCGAGATGGTCGCTGGCGGCGTGCTGTCGTGGATGCTGCTGCTGCCGCTGCTGACGATTCTCGGCGCCTACATTCCGGTGCCGTTTCCGCCGGCGCCGCCTGACGGCCTGCGCATCATCGACATGTCGCCCGGCCAGATCTGGGGCCAGTACATCCGCTACATCGGCGCTGGCGCGGTGCTGGCGGCCGGGCTGATCACGCTGGCACGGACGATTCCCACCATTGTCGGATCGTTCCGGGACAGCGTGAAGGACTTCCGCACCGACCAGGCCGGCCGCACCCAGATGCGCACCGAACGCGACCTGCCCGCGAGCGTCGTGCTCGGCGGCACGCTGCTGCTGGCCGTGGTGCTGGCGGTGGCGCCCGGCATGCCGACCCAGGGCAACCCGCTGGCCGCGCTGCTGGTGATCGTGTTCGGCTTCTTCTTCGTCACCGTCGCCTCCCGCATCGTCGGCCTGATCGGCAGCTCGTCGAGCCCGGTCTCGGGGATGACGATTGCCACGCTGATCCTGACCTGCACGATCTTCGTGAGCATCGGCTGGACCGGCGACCTGTACGCGCCGATCGCGCTGACGGTCGGCGCGATGGTCTGCATTGCCGCCGCCAATGCCGGCGCCACGTCGCAGGATCTGAAGACCGGCTACCTGGTCGGGGCGACGCCGCGGTCGCAGCAGATCGGCCTGATCATCGGCGTGATCGTCTCGGCGCTGATCATCGGCGTGACCACGCTCTACCTGCACAAGGTGATGGTGATCGGCTCCAATGCCCTGCCGGCGCCGCAGGCGACGCTGATGTCGACGATTATCCGCGGGCTGCTCAGCCAGAACCTGCCCTGGGGCCTGGTCCTGACCGGCGTGTTCCTGGCGGTGACGATGGAGTTGTGCGGGGTGCGGTCGCTGTCGTTCGCGGTGGGTGCCTACCTGCCAATCGCGACCACCGCGCCGATCTTCGTCGGCGGCGTGGTGCGCAGCCTGGTCGAGCGGTCGACCGGGCACCGCGACGAGTCCGAGGTCAGTGCCGGCACGCTGTTCAGCTCCGGCTTGATTGCCGGCGGCTCGATTGCCGGCATCCTCTACGCGGTGCTGTACGGGTCGCGCGACTACATGCCCGGCTGGGCGCGGGTCGAGGACGCGCAGGAGAGCCTGGGCCGCATCCCCGCGCTGCACGAAGGGACGGCCGGGCATGTGATCGGCCTGTGTGTCTTCCTGCTCCTCGGGGTGATCCTGACCCGGGTTGGCCGGCGCCGGGTCAACTGACCGACCCCGGCCGGCGTCGATACTGGATATGGGCGCGAGGCTGCTGCTGTCGGTACTGGTGACGATGGGTCTGGTGGCGCCGGTGCAAGGTCAGATCCGGGCCGAGCCTACAAC
>JACDAO010000172.1 GCA_013695405.1 Acidobacteriota bacterium
GGGATGCCGCTCGGTGACCGCCGCTCGATGAACCTGATCAAGATGACCGGTGCGGCGGTGTTCGTCTCCTACGACTCCGGCCAGAAGCCGAACTTCAGCCTGGCTGGCGGGCGCACGCAGAGCCAGATGTTCTGGATCGACGGAGGAGCGGGCCAGAACATGCGGCTGGGCATCGGCCAGGTGGACGTCGATCCGCCTGTGGACACGGTGCAGGAGGTGAAGATTCTCAGCAACAATTACGCGGCAGAATATGGTGGCTCAGCCGGCGGGGTGATCATCGCGACGACCAAGTCCGGCACCAACCGACTGCGCGGCAGCGCCTTCGAGTTCTTCCGGCACGACGCGCTCGACGCGCTCGACTTTTTCGCGCCCGTCGTGGACAACCGCAAACAGAAGGCCCTTCTGCGCTACAACGTGTTCGGCGGGACGCTGGGCGGCCCGATTCTTCGGGACCAGACGTTCTTCTTCCTCTCGTACGAAGGGTCGAGGCGCCAGACGGGCATCACCCGTTTTCTGACCGTGCCGACCGAACTGCAGCGCCGCGGCGATTTTTCCCAGACGGTTGACGCGCGCGGAAGTCCCATTGTCATCTACGACCCGGCGTCGTCTGGCACGTCGCGTACGCCGTTTCCGGGAAACGTGATCCCGCAGAATCGTCTGGACGCGGTGGGGCTGCGCCTCGCGGCGCTCTATCCCCTCCCCAACAGGCCGGGCGACAACGTGGGCGGCGCCAATAACTTCGGGGCCAACGGCACGGCACACCTCGAGCGCGACAATTACATGCTCAAGGTGGAACACACCATTCGCGGGAACGACAAGCTCACGGGCCGCTATCTGTACAACAGCGACAACCAGCGCCAGACGAGCGTGTTCCCGGAACCGGCGGCAGATAGCGTGACCGACGCGCTCAGGCACCAGAACTACTTCTACGTCGGCTATACCCGCACGTTCGGCTCGGCGGTGGTGAACGAACTTCGCTACACGTACGGCAATCGGATCAACCACGAGATGTCGCCGGGCCTGGGCGGGGGCTGGCCGACGACGCTGGGCCTGCGCGGCGTCTCCGACGAGGCCTTTCCGCGGTTCACCGTGGCGGGCGTCGCGGCGCTCGGCGCCACGACCCACGAGCGACGGCAATTCCCCATCCAGCAGCATCAGGTCGTCGACACGGTGTCGTACGTGCGCGGACGTCACTCGCTGAAGTCGGGGCTCGAGGTGCGGCCGTCGATCAACTACGAGGTGAACCGGCCGTCGATTTCCGGCAACTTCGCGTTCACGACGCAGCCGACCGCGCTGCCTGGCCGGGCCGGCACGGGGTACGGCATGGCGAGCCTGCTGCTCGGCTTCCCCAACAGCGTCACCATCCGCGAAACGGAAGTGCTCAATCGGTCGAGCTGGTATCTGGCGGCGTTCCTGCAGGACGACTGGACGGTCGGCCCCGACCTGACCCTCAACTTCGGCCTGCGATGGGAAACCGATACACCCATCGTCGACGCGAACGAGCGGATGAACGGCTTCGACCCGCAGGCCATCAACCCGGTGTCAGGGACGCCCGGCGTGGTGCGGTTCGCGGGCGTGGACGGCTGGCCGACGACCCCGTACGAGACCGACTGGAACAACGTGGCCCCACGGTTTGGTTTCGCGTGGCGGCCCTTCGGCGTGACCCGCACCGTCATTCGCGGCGGTGGAGGCATTTTCTATGCGCACCCGTTCGATCATGGCGCGCCCAGCTCGGCGTCCCTCGGCTTCGAGCGATCAGCAAGCCTGGAGACGCCGGACAATGGCCTGACCGCGCCGTTCTTCCTGCAGGACGGCGTCCCGTCACTGAACATCGCGACGGCCGTGCGCGACGCAGGCTTCGGCGCCGTCCCCGCCGGCCGGCCGACGACCACCGCCGTGACCTGCATCGATCGGAACCGGAAGTCCGGCTATGCCCGACAGTTCAATCTGGGGCTGCAGCAGGAGTTGCCCGGCCGGATAGTGGCCGAGATCGCGTACGTCGGCAACCTGTCGCGAAACCTGGCGGGTCCGAACTTGGCGATCAATCAAATCGCGCCCGACCGCCTACGTCCCGGCGTCACTCAGCGGGAT
>JACDAO010000208.1 GCA_013695405.1 Acidobacteriota bacterium
CCAGGAATGCCAGCAGCGTGCCTGGCGCCGCCTTGGTGACCAGCGCCACGTCGGAGACCATCAGGATGTTGTACGCCAGCTGCGTGCCGTGCACGGCCTCGACCAGGTAGACGCCCGGTGCCTTGACCTCGATCGGGATGCGGCGGACGTCGGCATCGGCCAACCGCGGCAGGATCTCGCGCCACGACGCCACCAACTGCTTGTCGTTGAGCAGCGGCACTTGCGCAAACGCCTGCAAGCCCAGTTGCACGCGGCGCTGCACGGTCGCCTGGTCCCCCTGGGCGCGCCGCTGCTGGCGGTAGGCGCGGCTGGTCTGCCGACGCAGGAACGTCAGCACCTCGCCGCGTCGTCGCGCTTTCCACTCGCCAAGGCGCTCCAGCCAGGTCTGCTCGACCGGCACCGCGTACGCTTCGCTGCCGAGCGTGTGCGCCTCTTCGAGGGTCGTGAAGAAGGCGAGCGGGTCGCCGACCCGATAGACACGGAAGTCCAGCGATCCGAGTCGCTCGAAGGTCAGGGTGACCGACGGCACCGCCCTGGTCGTGAAGATCTCGGCGCTGGCCAGCGAGAATGCCGGTCGCTCGACCGCCGTCGCCGGTGGCTCCTGCGCAGCGGCGAGGTGTGCCGTCGTCGCCCACGCCATCCCGATGGCCAGCGATGCCAGCAGCGTACGCAGACCGCGGAGCGCGCCGCGCGGCGCGTGCGTCATGGAATCCTCAGGCGATACACGCCAAGAAACGCGGGATTTGCCGGCAACGGCCGCCACCGTGCCGACGGATGCCGCTGCAGATCGGTCAGCCGCACCTTGCGCATCTCGCCGGCGGCCCCGGCGGTCAGGTCCGGGCCGGTGTGGTAGACCACCCAGTCGCGGCCGTCGGGCTCGTACACCGACCGGCCGACGAACACCATCAGGTGCTCGGGCAACCGCTGGCCCGCGTGCTGGAAGGCCAGCACGTCACCGGGGCGAGCGGCGCCGGGGTCGCGACTGACCAGGCCGGCGTTCCACCGCAGGATGGTCCTCGCGTCAGCGAACTCCGCTCGTCGAGCCTGCGGGCCGTCGCTGACCCGGAAGATCGGCAGCCGGTCGCCGGCCGCTTCCAGCCCGTCGCGCAGCGGCGGCCCGACATGGCCGCCGGGAATCGCCATCCGCCGCTGCCATTCCGGCGAATGTTCACGCAGCGCCTCGCGTGCGGCGTGTCGCACCAGCCCCGCGCAGTCGGCGACGTCGGTGGTGGGCCGATAGAACTGGGCGTCGGCCAGCAGCACGAACCATGCGAGGAACGCCGCGCGGTCCTGGCTGTCCAGCCCCGCGCGCACCGACGCCGCGCCAGGAACCAGCAGCAACAGGACGAAGACCGCGGCCGCACGCATCGACAGACGCGGACGAGGATACAACACGGGCGCGACCGCCCGGCGCCTCGCTAGTCGCGAAACACCAGTGGGATCACGCGCAGGTAGGCGCCGGCGTCGCCGGTCCGGCCCCGAACCAGGCTCACTGCCGCGCGCAGCAGCATGCCCGTCACCATGAGCGGCGGCAGCACGGCGCGGGTCGCGGACGTGCCGTGGCGCCGCGCATAGCGCAGCAGGTTCCGGTACCAGATGGCGGCGAACGACCCGAGGCCGAGGGCTCGCATCGCACCGCCGCCTTCGTGGACGACGCGCGCGTCGGCGACGTAGCGGATTCGCCAGCCGGCGTCGATCAGGCGACGGCAGGCGTCGACGTCCTCGAACCATGCCGGGTGAAAGGCGGCATCGAAGCCGCCGATCGCGGTCAGCGCCTCGCGGCGCAGCAGCAGGCAGGCAGCGGCGGGTTGCTCCACGTCCTGGTCGCGGCTCGGATCGAGGTCAACGGCGTGATAGCGCGCCGACACCGGGTTTGCTGGCCACAGCTGATCGATCAACAGCAGGTCGACCAGCCAGGTCGCCAGGGTCGGGAAGCGTCGGATGCTGAAGCCGTGCTGCGGCGTGCCGTCGGCATCGATCAACTGCGCGCCGACCGCGCCGATCCGCGGATCCTGGCCGCCTGCCGCACGCATCCGCGCCACCGCCTCCCGCGTAAGCAGGATGTCCGGGTTGAGGATCAGCACCCACTGCGTGTCGGCCTGGGCGACCCCGGTATTCACGCCGCCGGCGAAGCCGAGATTGCGGTCCGCGGCCAGCAACTGGACCTCGGGCCAGCGAACCCGAACCATCTCGGCAGCGCCGTCGCGCGAGGCGTTGTCGACGACGATCACCGGGCAACCGGTGGCCAGCGCCGCAGGCACACAGCGTTCGAGGTGGGCCCGTGCGTTCCAGTGGATGATGACGATGGTGATCGGCACGGCAGCGCGGCAACGAACGCGCCAGTGTGCCACGATCGAGCGGTCGATGCCCGCCCCCCTGGTCACCGTGGTCGTGCCGGTCCTGCACGACACGCCGGCATTGTCGGCGCTGCTCGCCTGGCGCGGCGACCACGACGACGCGTCGCCCGCGGTCGCCTGGGTGGTGGTCAACGGCGATGCTGCCGACGCGTCCGTGGCGTCGCTTCGAGCGACGCACCCGGATGTGACCTGGCTCGACAGCGCACCCGGTCGCGGTGTGCAGTTGGGCGAAGGCGCCCGGCGGGCCACCGGCCGCTGGCTGCTGTTCCTGCACGCTGACACCCGCCTGCCTCGGGAGTGGCTCCAGGAGGTGACGTTGGCCGCCCGGGCGTCGTCATACGAGTGGGGTTGCTTCCAGCTGCAACTCGACAGCGCGGCCTGGCAGGCCCGGCTGATCGAGTGGGCGGTTCGCCTCCGGGTGCGGCTGCTGCGGCTGCCGTACGGCGATCAGGCGATGTTCTTCCGCCGCCTGACGCTCGAGCGGTGGGGGGGCGTGCCGCCGCAGCCAGTGATGGAGGATGTCGCGCTCGCGATCACCTTCGGGCGGCGCGGCGCGCCATACCGATCGTCGCGTCGAGCCGTCACCTCGGCGCGGCGCTGGGAACGGGACGGCTGGTGGCGCCGCAGCGCACGCAACCTGTCGCTGCTGCTGCAGTATCTGCTGGGCGCCTCGCCGGATCGGCTGTCCGGCGCGTACCAGCCCGAGCGCGGGCGCCCGGTGGCGGCGGGCTCGACTTCCAAGGAACGCTGATGCTGATTCGAACCGAGCCAACCATCCCGTCGCGCGAGATCACTGACGAACAGGTCTACGTCAATCGCCGCGCCTTCTTGCGGGCGTCGTTGGGCGTCGCTGCCGGTGGCATTGCCGGGTCGCTGCTGCTGCCCGACGCGGCGGCGGCACAGCCGACGCTGGCCAACGTGCGCAAGAGTCCGCTCAGCACCGCCGGCGAGACCCTCAACACGCTCGAGGACATC
>JACDAO010000214.1 GCA_013695405.1 Acidobacteriota bacterium
GCTTCATACAATGAGGAGGTGCGGCTGTTCGTTCCAGGCGGCCAGAAAGTCCTGGATGCTCTGCTGCAATATGATCAGGAGCTCGCGGGTGTCGGGATTCGTCTTGCGGCCGATGTACCGCCAGCACCGCGCAATGGACTCCGACGGCGAAGGCCGGGGTGTCGTGATCGATGCCCACGCTGGCCCACCCGGTATTCCGCGCAAGGTCGTGGACGCCATGGCGCTACGTGCTGAGGCGTGCGAGCACGTCGGCAAGCACGGATGCGCCGCGCGTGATGGCCTCGGGGGACGCGTACTCGTCCGGGCGATGGCTGAGGCCGCCACGGCATGGGATGAAGATCATGCCTGTCGGGGCGACGCGCGACATGAACAACGAATCGTGATACGCGCGACTGATCATCCGCTGATGCGTGAACCCGCGCGCATCACACGCCTGCTCGATGGCCTCGATGATCGCCGGCTCACACCGCGTCGGCGGGTCGGCGTTGATCGTCTCGGCACGGACGTTGACGCCGCGGCGTGACGCCGTCTCACGGCAGGCGGCCGAGACGCGCTCGAGCACGGCATCGCGCCGTGCCAGGTCGACGTCCCGGATGTCGACCGCAAGCGTGGTGCGGCTGGGAACGCTGTTCACCGCCCCGGGGAACACCTCGCAGACGCCAACGGTGCCGACGGTGTCGTCCGAGCCGCTCGCGCGCGCCGCCGATTCCACACCGAGCGCAATCTCCGCTGCGGCGAGGAAGGCATCGTGGCGGTCCCTCATCAGCACGGCGCCAGCGTGTCCGCCCTCGCCCTCGACGATGATCCGCTGGCTCGACGGCGCGGCAATTGCCGTCACGACGCCTATGTCCACTCCGGCGCGCTCGAGCAGTGGGCCCTGCTCGATGTGCAGCTCCACGAACGCACAATAGGCATCGCTCGCCAGAGGAACCAGGGCGAGCGAATCGCCGAACCCCGCGTCGGCACGAGCGTCGTTCAACGAGCGCCCGTCGCCGCCCGTGAGGCGCTCGCCGGCTGATTCGTCCAGGCTCCCCGACAGCAGCCGGCTACCGAGGCAGCCGATGCCGAATCGAGTCGGCTCCTCGGATGTGAAGAGCATGAGGTCGATGGAGCGGCGCGCGCGGAAACCCGCCTCGCGAAGCGCGCGGATCGCCTCGAGGCCGCCGAGTACACCCACCGTGCCGTCGAATCGGCCAGCATGCGGTATGGCGTCGATGTGGGATCCGGTGGCTACTGCGGGCGCGTGAGGATCGGTTCCCGTCCATCGCGCGTACAGGTTGCCGACGCCATCCTCCCGGACGGAGAGTGCCGCGTCCCTGCAGAGCGACTTCAGGTACGCCCTCGCGCGCAGGTCCGTGTCGGTGAAGACGATCCGCGTCACGGCAGGCGCCGGCTCGTCCGAGAACGTCGCCAGCGTGTCGAGCTCGCGGGCGAGCCGCTGCGGATCCACACGCGCCGTCATCGCGGGTGCCGGTTCCAATCCTTGTAGATCAGGTACTTCGCCGGAGTCCTGCCGACCGCGCCGAACCACTGCGGGCAGTACGGCGCCATCCAGATGAAGTCGCCGGCGGCCACGGGATGCCAGCAATCGGAGAGGCGATAGATGCCGCCGCCACCCAGCATCAGCAGGCCGTGCTCCATGACATGAATCTCCACCGCGGGTAGTGCGGCGCCCGGCTGGTACGTCATCGTGTTCACTTGAAAATCACATGCCGCAGCGTCCGGGACGAGCGCGCGCACCTCCAGCCAGGGATCGTCGTCCAGGTACGTGGCCGTACGGTCCGCTTCCTTGCCGACCAGGAGCGCCGGCGGCTCGGTGCCCTGCAGCGTCTGGTACGGCTTCTCTATCACGACGGCGCGCGCCGTCGTCTTCGCCACGACGCGTGCCGCAGACCCGGCCGGCACATAGGCGAACCCACCGGCGTCGAGCACGTGCCCGTCGACAGCGACCTCACCCGCCAGCACATAGACGAACCGCTGATCCTCAGCCTGCGGCAACTCGCCCTCGCTGGCGAACTCGGCGGTGTACTGCGTGAACGCCGCGCCACCTGCGCGCGATATGTGCACGATCCCATACGCGTGTCGCATGCCGGGCAGCGCCGCGCGCACGAACGTGTCGGGCGTCTGGAGCAGATGATCAGGGCGCAGGCAGCTGCGCGTGTGTCCGAGGTGCTGCACTCCGTACACTCCCAACGTGTTGTGGCCGCACCATGCGACCGGGTGTGCGGGCGACGATCCGGCCGTCCGCGAAAATCGTCTCGCCGCGGCGGATCGTCCGAACCACACGGCCACGGAATGTCGTCCCCACGTACGGGCTGGTCCTGTGGCGCTGCTGCAGGTCCGCCGCGTCCAGCGTAAATGACGCCGACGGATCCACCAGTACCAGGTCGGCATCGTATCCGACCGCGATCGCTCCTTTTCGCTCGATGCGGAAGCGCTGTGACGGGACACCCGCCGTGAGCGCCGCCACGCGTTCCAGTGGCAGCCCGCGCTGGTGGTGCCCGCGATCCAGCAGCACGGCAAGCGTCGACTGCACGCCGGCGATCCCGCCCCACGCCGCAATGAAGTCCCCCGCCTTGAGTGACGGCTCGGATGGCGAATGGTCCGAGGCCACGATATCGACGTGCCCGTGCAGCAGCTCGCGCCACAGCGCTTCGCGCGCGTCCGCTGGCCGCAGCGGGGGCGCGCTCTTTGCCACGGCGCCAAGCCGTTCGAGGTCGTCGTCCGTGAAGAACAGGTAATGCGGGCAGGTTTCGATTGAGACGTCCACTCCGCGGACGCGCGCTGCCGCGGCCATCGCGACGCCACGCCCGGAACTGACGTGAACGAGATGCAAACGTGCGCCGGTGTCGTGCGCGAAGAGCAGCGCGCGCTGGATGGCGTCGAGCTCCGCCACAATCGGTCTGGACGCCAGGAAGTCGCGCACGCCTCGACCGGTCATGCGTGCCGACAGGGTGCGCGTCAGCTCGTCGCTCTCCGCATGCACCGCCACAGGCAGGTCGAGACGCGCGGCTTCCCGCATTCCCTCCAGGAGCGTGACGTCGTCTGCGCGCGGGAACTCGGGCAGGCCCGAGTCGCACATGAACGCCTTGTAACCCACGACGCCGCGTGCAGCAAGAGCGGCCATCTCGCCCACGTTGCCAGGGACGAGGCCGCCCCACAGGCCGAAATCCGTGATGGATCGGGCCTCGAGCGCGGCGCGCTTGTCGTCGAACGCGGCCGTGTCGACCGTACACGGCGTCGAGTTCAGCGGCATGTCGAAGAAGAGCGTCCCCCCGCCGGCGGCGAGCGCGCGGCTGCCCGTCGCGGCGCCTTCCCAGGACGCCCGCCCCGGCTCGTTGAAGTGCAGGTGCACGTCTATGACGCCGGGCAGCACGACAAGACCACTGGCGCTGAGCTCCTCCGCGCCCCCGGCAAGCTCCGGCTCGATCGCGGTGATGACCCCGCCATCGATGGCGACGTCCGCCCGTTGCTGGCCGGCCGGAGTCACGACGGTGCCCCCGCGGATGATCAGGCCGGTCATGACCACAGGCGAACCGTGCCGAGCTCGTCGAGAACGTGAAGGCCCGCCAACAACGCCGCCGCGACGTCGTCTTCGCGCACGGCCTCATCGGGATGATGGCTGAGCCCGCCCGGGCTGCGAAGGAACAGCATTGCGGTGGGCATCAACGGGGCCATGATCATCGCATCGTGACCGGCGCCGCTCACCAGGCGGCACACGGGCACTCCGGCACGCAACACGGCACGCTGCAGGACTGCGATTTGCGCCGCGTGCATCGCGACGGCAGGCTGGTCGAGGCGGGACGTCCACGTCACGTCCACTGCGCGTCGGCTGCCAATCTCATGTGCCGCTCCGGCCAGCCGCGTCGCTGCGGCCTTGCGTGCCTCGTCGTCGGCATGCCGCACGTCGAGCGTGGCCCAGCAGCGGCCAGGGATGACGTTCGCAGCGCCCGGCTCGACGCTGACATGGCCAACGGTCGCCACAAGTCCCGGCCTCTGCTGCGCCTCGTGCTCCACGATCGCAATCCACTCCGCCGCGGCGGCGAGCGCGTCACGTCGGTGGCTCATCGGGGTTGTGCCCGCGTGACCCGCGCCGCCCGTGAAGACGACGTCGGCGCGCGTCTGCCCGGCAATCGCCTCCACGATCCCGAGAGGCACGCCGAGGCCGTCGAGCACCGGCCCCTGCTCGATGTGGAACTCGAGGTAACCGAGGAACGGTCCCTGCGCCCTGGCCGCCGGAATGTCCGCCGGATTCAACCCGAAGGCGCTGATTGCCCCGGCGACGCACCGGCCGTGAGCGTCCCGCCGCTCGAGCAGGTCGTCGTCGAGGGTGCCCGCAACGGCGCGGCTGCCAATGAATGGCACACCGAAGCGGACGCCTTCCTCTTCCGAGAAGCCGACAACCTCGATTGCGTAAGTAAGCCTGGCACCGTGGAGCGCCTCCACGAGCGCGATGCCGATCACGACGCCGAGAACCCCGTCGAACGCACCTGCGCGTGGGACGGTGTCCAGGTGCGAGCCGATGAGCAGCGTCGGCACGGACCGCGTCGATTCAGCTGGCCCGGGATCGGCTGCCGCGTAGACGCCGCGCAGGTTGCCTGCGCCATCCACGCGTGTGCTCATCCCTGCGCGCGTCATCCACGACGTCAGCGTCGCGTGGACGTCGCGCATGGGCTCGGACAGGAACGTACGCGTCGTGCTCTCCGGCTCCTCCGAGAAGCGTGCGAGGGCGCGACAGCAATCGACGACGCGTGCGGCGAGCTCCGAATGGACCGGCTCACGCCGGACACGACGAGGGTCCTTCGCCACTATGACCCCCGGTACGTGCTGTAGCCGTACGGCGAGATCAGCAGCGGCACGTGGTAGTCGCCGGTCGCGTCGGCGATGCCGATGCGGACCACGACTCTGTCGAGGAACGGCGGATCGGGCAGCACGACACCGGCGGCTCGGAAATAGTCTCCGGCATGGAAGACGAGCTCGTACACGCCAGCCTCGAGGCGATCGCCTTCCAGCAGGGGCACGTCGGTGCGCCCCTCGGCATTGGTGGTGTGGAGCGCGACGCGCCGGGACCCACCCTCGGCGAGGATGTGCAACTCGATGTGGACGCCCCGTGCGGGCATTCCCAGCGAGGTGTCGAGGACGTGTGTGGACAGCCGCGCCATCTCAGCGGGCGAGCCTCAGGCCGAGACAGCCGTACGGCGGGCGGGCATCGGTGTAGACGCCCAACGCTTCGCCACGTTCCGCGACGGTGTCCCACGTGCGGTTGTCGGCCTGCAGGTGGACCTCCGCGATCGAGGGAATCTCCTCCAGCATCCGTGCGCCGATCTTGTGGATCACCTGCTGAATGCTTCCGGACTCGAACGAGCGGAACACGTCGCGGACGATCGCGCGTGCGTGCCGCGTGATCCCGTTGCGGCCAAACGCCGCGTCGGACGCCGTGTAACGCCACTCCAGGTCGAGCCACATGTGCAGCGGCCGGTTGTGGATGTCCGGAAGCGTCGTGTACTGGTCACGAACAAACCCATGAAACGCGCTGCCGGCAAGACGGAGCAGCTTGAAGCCCCGGATCCCTGCCGTCGCTTCCACGGTTCTGTCGCGCGACAGCTCGACGCGTGCGGTGGCGCGGTCGGGGCCCGCCGGCGCGAACGCCACCGCGCCGTCGATGCCGTCGTACGGAATCTCCACGGCCGACACCTGCACCCCCTCGACCTGCGCATAGAGGCCGAGGAATTTCATCGCGAGGAAGCGGCACAGGTCCGCCAGGTCATCTCCGTCGAAGTTCATCGTCTCACGCTGGATGAAGTTCTTCATCGAGTCGGTCGCGACCAGGCCGGTGTTGTCGCCGGTAGTATACGTAGGCCAGAAGGCATCGCCGTACACGAGCATCAGGACGTTTGCGCCGAAGACGGGACTCTGCCCCTCGGGTGTGCGACCGTCTCGGTTGAGGCGATAGACGGTGACGTCGCCCTTGCCGTAGTAGCTGCGCTTCCAGCCGCTCGCGAACTGTTCCACGTGGTCTCCACGCCGGATCGAGCCGGACGCTACGTGCGAAAGATATTCTCGAGGCGGATGCGAGCGATACGGGACACCTGCCGCAGCGCCTCGGTCAACTCTTCGTCCGGTGCGCCCGCGAGCCGTTGCTCCAGCGCGTCGAGGATCTCGGGCGTCGTCCTGCCTGTCACGGCCAACACGAACGGAAACGCGAACTTCCCGCGATACGCGGAGTTCAGCCGGTGCAGCCGTTCGAACTGGTCCGGAGTGAGACGGTCCAGCCCGGCGCCGGCCTGTTCGCTCGTTGACGCCTCGCTCATGCGCGCACGTACGCCGAGGTCGGGATGGGCGCGCAGCAGCGAGAGCTGCTCGTCGCGCGTCGCAGACGCGACTTCGTCTGACATCGTGCCATGCAACTGGTCGACATCGTCGAACGGTCGTCGGGACCAGGCACGCTCTGCGACCCACGGTGAATGCTCGAACACCCACCCGATGGCGGCGACGAACCCTGAGCGGTCGCAGGCATTCACTTCGGGAATCGTCACGTCCTGCGACCCTCATCGGAAAGCCGGCCGCTCCAGTCGAACGCGCCGCACGGCAGAAAACACCCGCTCTGGTGTCGCCGGGCTGTCGAAGGTGACGACGGGCGCGTGCCCGCCGCCCGCGTCCGCGAATGCCGTCACCGCATCGCGAATCGCCTCGCGTACGGAGATGGCGAGCATCAGCGGCGGCTCGCCGATAGCCTTGCTGCCGAACACCACCCCGGGTTGCGTCGCGCGCTGGAGAAAATTGACCTCGAAGACGTCCGGGACTTCCGACCACGAAGGCAGCTTGTATGTGGAGGCGGTGTCGGTGGCGACGCGGCCCTGCGTGTCCCAGAGGAGTTCCTCCAGCGTCAGCCAGCCGACGCCCTGGATGAAACCGCCTTCGATCTGCCCACGGTCGATGACCGGCGAGATGGAATCGCCGACGTCCTGCAGGATGTCTGTCTGCCTGAGGTGGTACGCACCCGTGAATCCGTCCACCTCCACCTCGGACACGGCGGCGCCGTACGTGAAGTAGTGGAACGGCCGGCCTCGGCCCACCGCGGGATCGAAATGGATGTCGGGCGTGCGGTAGAAACCGTGCGCGAAGAGCGGCACGCGCTGCCGGTAGGCGGCTTCGCACACCTCGCTGAACGGCAGCGACCGGCGGCCGTCGCTCGCCGTGTCATCGGCGATGCGCACCGCCGATGCATCGCATCCGAGCAGGCCGGCTGCGACCGTGGTGAGCCGGGCGGAAATCTGCCGGCAGGCGTCGATCACGGCGGCGCCGTTCAGGTCTGTACTTGCGGACGCGGCGGTCGCCGAGGTGTTGGGCACCTTGTCGGTGCGCGTCGGCATCATCCGGATGCGATCCGCCGCGACGCCCAGGCTGCCGGCCGCCACCTGGCGGATCTTCGTGAACAGCCCCTGGCCCATCTCGGTGCCGCCGTGGTTCAACTGGACGCTGCCGTCGCGATACACCAGCACCAGGGCCCCGCCCTGGTTGTAGAAGGTGGCCGTGAACGCGATCCCGAACTTTGCCGGCGTCATGGCCAGGCCGCGTTTCACGTGGAGGCTGCGCGCGTTGAAGGCGTCGATGTCTGCGCGGCGGCGCTCGAACGCACTCGTCTGCTTCAGCGTGGTCCAGATCGTCCCGAGCCGATCCGCATCGCCTACCGGCTGGCCGTAATGTGTCGTGTCGCCTTCCCGGTAGAAGTTGCGCTCGCGCACGTCCTCCGGCCGGAGGCCGAGCCGCCGCGCCCCCTGCGAGAGGATCTCCTCGATGACGAGCATCGCCTGTGGTCCGCCGAAGCCGCGGAAGGCAGTCTGCGAGGTCTTGTGTGTCAGGCAGACATGGCCGACCGCGTCGACGGCACGCAGGTGATAGGCGTTGTCGCAGTGGAACAGCGACCGCCACATGATGGGTTCCGACAGGTCGAGGCTCCATCCGCCGTCCGACCAGAGGGACAGCCGCAACGCGTCGAGGCGGCCATCGAGCGAAAACCCTGCCTCATAACGCGCCAGGTAGGGGTGACGTTTGCCGGTGAGCGCCATGTCGAGCTGGCGTGTCAGACGCACGCGCACGGGGCGTCTTGTCTTCCACGCGCCGAGCGCGGCAATTGCCGCCCACGTATTCGCCTGCGTCTCCTTGCCGCCGAAGGCCCCGCCCATCCGCAGGCACTCGACCGTGACCTGATGCCGCGCAACGCCGAGCACGCGCGCGACGATCTCCTGCGTCTGCGACGGATGCTGCGTCGACGAGTGCAGGGACACGCCGCCGGTCTCGTCCATCCACGCAACCGCCGACTGCGTCTCGAGGTAGAAGTGCTCCTGGCCGCCGATCGAGAGCTGACCGTCGAACCGCAGCGAGCTGGCCCCCAGGACGCCGACATCGCCGCGCGTCAGCCCGATGGGACCAGCGAGGTAGCTCCGCTGCTCGATCGCCTGTTCGATGGTGAGGATGGCGGGCAACGGCTCGTACTCCACGACCACCCGCGCAGCGCCGAGGCGGGCCGCCTCGAGCGACTCGGCAAGCACCCACGCGACGGGCTGACGGTGGAACATCACCTCGATCGGAAACAGCGGCTCGTCGTGGCGCGCCGGCCCGGCGTCGCCTTCTCCCGGCACGTCGCTGCCGGTCAATACGGCCACCACGTACGGCTGCGCCAGCGCTGCAGTCGTGTCGAGGCGCGTGAGGCGCGCATGCGCGTGCGCCGCGAGCACCGGCCACGCATGGACCAGTCCGGGGAAACGCCCGAGCAGGTCGTCGGTGAATAGCGCCTCGCCGGTCACGTGCCCCCGGGCGCTCTCGTGCGGCACCGCGGATCCCGCGCGGGAGCCGGAGCCCGGGATGTCTGGCCCGGGAGTGGTCATGGTCTTGACTCCCACCAGAATTTCTCGACGAGGCTCTTGGACACCTCGACGCGATATTCCTTCGACCCTCGATGGTCGGAGAGCGGCGTCAGCGTGCGCTCGAGGATCGCCTGCACGCGTTCCACGGTCGACATGTTCCAGGGCTGGCCGTCCAGCACTGATTCCGCCTCACGCAGGCGCACAGGCGTTGCGGCGACGCCACCGAAGGCGAACCGGGCCCGTTGCACCCTGCCCCCGGGCGCATCCATGGCCATTGCCGCAGCCACTGTGCTGATGTCGTCGAGCCGACGCTTCGCAACCTTGTAGAACCGTACCAGGCGCGGCAGGGGCCTGGGGACCCGGACGGCAACGACGAGTTCGCCCGGCAGCAGCGCCGTTCTGCGATACCCGGTGAACAACGAAGACAGCGGGAGCATGCGGCGTGTCGTCCTGGACGGATCCCCTGGGTTGCTCGCGCCGGCGATTTCCACGGACGCGTCGAGGGCGAGCAACAGCGGCGCGGCGTCGCCTACGGGTGACGCCGTGACGAGATTCCCGCCAAGTGTGGCTCGGTTCCGGATCAGAGGCGAGCCGAACAGCGTCAGCCACTCCCCGATGACCTCCGGCGCGTCGTGCCAGCGGGCCCCGAGGTCGGCCAGCGGCAGTGCTGCGCCGATGCGGACGAACTCCGGCGTGTCGGCGAACTCGCGCAGTTGGTCGATCGCCTCCAGGCTGACCAGGTGCGGCCACCGCCGGTGACGCAGGTTCGATTCCACGCAGAGATCGGTGCCGCCTGCGATCAGCGTGGCGTGGGGGTGCCGCGCAAGCAGCGCCACGCACGCGTCGATTGAGCGGGGCCGCGAGAAGCCCTCGATCGACAACTCGCGGACCTTCGGCGCGGCGTGCAGCAGCCGCGCACTGAATGCATCGCGCGGGACTGGACCGAGCGAACGCGCCGCATCGGCGATCGGGCGGTAGCCCGTGCATCGACAGAGATTGCCAGCCAGGGCCAGCGGATCGCACGGACCACGCCGGCCCGGCCGGTAGTGCTCGGCAAAGAGGCTCATGACAAAGCCGGGCGTGCAGTAGCCGCACTGCGAACCACCCGCGGCCGCCATGGCCTGCTGTGCCGCAGCCAGCTGGCCGCCCACGGCGAGCGCTTCGACCGTGTACAGCTCGCGATCCGCTGCCATGGGGAGGAGCATCAGGCAGCTGTTGACCGCCCGGTATTGGCTGACCGGGCCCTCTCCTGCGCGCATCGCCACGGCGCATGCGCCGCACTCACCCTCGGCGCATCCCTCCTTGGCCCCGGTGAGCCCGCGCTCGCGCAGGAAATCGAGCAAGGTCGTGCCGGCTGCCGCCCGCTCGACCCGGAGCGCCTGGCCGTTGAGCACGAACTGGAACATGGCTCATTCTAGCGTCTCATGACGACAGCGTTGTCGACGATGACGTGCCGGACACGGCCGGATACGACCTGACGTCGCCCGGGTTCTCGCCCTCGTTCGCCGGTCGGGTGAGCTATCCCAAGTTTCCACGGGTGTCGCTCGAGGGCGGCTACCCGGCGAGCGGCGGCATCACGGTGGGCACACCCACCAGCGAACGGGAGGCGGCCAGTACGGCGCCGCCTCCCGAACGGACGCTTCAGAACGAGTACCGCAGTCCCACCTGCACCTTGCGCGACAGGCTCGTCACGCTGTCGCGGATACGGCCGAACGTGCCCGCCGTCAGGGTCGTTGTCGGGAACCCGAATGTCGGCGTGTTCGTCAGGTTGGTCACGTCCGCCCGGACGTCGATCGCGTGTGTGCCTACGACCCGGAAGCGCTTGCT
>JACDAO010000239.1 GCA_013695405.1 Acidobacteriota bacterium
GCGCGTCGCCGAGCCGGCTGAAGCCGCCAGGGTGGTAGTAGAGGCCCTGCTGCACTTCGGTGCTCTGCAGCAGCACCCCGTCGGCGGCCCGGAACGCCGCCAGCAGGCCCGCTTTCGGGCCGCGCAGGACCGAGGTCACCAGCCAGGTCGTGCCGGCCTCGTTGGCCACCAGCCCCTGGGGGTGGTCGAGCGTGGCGTGCAGGGTGACGGTGCGCACGACCGGACCGAGCACGCCGACCCGCACCGACTCCTGCGCCCGCCCGGTCCCGGAGCCCCACGAGCCGACAGGGATCGCGCCCGCCAGCGTGACAAGGACGGCGCGACGCGACGGGCGGCGTGAAGTGGTCGTCATGGGGGCGATCTCACTCCGGACCGGGGCCTGACGCAAGCGGCACGTCGTTGTCTTGCGATTGCCTCGCGCGGATGGCAGACTCACGCTATTGCCCTCCCTTGCTCCAACGCATCGGCCCCGTTCGGGCCGAGCCGTGCGTCCCAACGGCGCCACGGTGCCGTTTCGCTACCAGTTCAGCGAGGCGGACTGCGTGCCGACGACGTTCCTGAACGGCATTGCCGTCCTGTTCGGCCGCGACGAGATCCCGCCGCTGGTCATCCAGCGGGTCTACACCTACACGCTCAACGGCGTCAGCCGCACCAACACGCTCGGTGACGGCACCGATGAATGGGGCATTCGTGTGACGTCCGAGTGGCTCGGCTCCTACCGTGAGGGCCAGTTCGCGCTCAAGACCGAGTACCTGCGCGGCACCGAGGTGCACCTGCGCCGCGGCAACCAGTTGGTGTCGTGTCTGAACACCGGTGGCGTCGCCCTGTGCAACGTGCACGTCGGCCGCGGCCTGTGGCACTACGTGCTGGCCATCAAGGCCGACCCCGAGGGCCTGTCCTTCTTCGACCCGTATTACCTGCGCAGCGTCAAGGGGCTGGCCGGCGCCGCGCAGCGGATGAGCGACGACGACGATGGCGCCAACCTGTGGGTGCAGCGCGAGCTGCTGGACACCTACAGCAACAAGAAGCGCTACTGCTTCGGCTCGCTGCGCAATCGCGAGGCGGTGCTGCTGTGGCGCCGCAAGCGGTAACGCACCCCTCCCGCCTTGGCGCGCTCAGTGGCGTCAACCCCGACGAGCGGGCCGCCCTGGCGTGGAGTTTCTTCTACTTCTTCGCGCTGCTCTGCGCCTACGGGCTGCTCCGCCCGCTGCGCGAGGAGATGGGCGTGCGTCACGGCGTCGATCGGCTGCCATGGCTGTTCAGCGGCACCTTCGGCTGCATGCTGCTGGCCCAGCCGCTGTACGGCGCGCTGGTCTCGCGCTACCCGCGTCGCGTTTTCCTGCCGGTCGTGTACGGCTTTTTCGTCGCCTGCCTGCTGGCCTTCTACGTGGTCTTCCGGCTGCAGGTCGGTCTGGCGCTGGCGGTGCCGGCGTTCTTCGTCTGGGTCAGCGTCTTCAACCTGTTCGTGGTGTCGGTGTTCTGGAGCTTCATGTCCGACATCTTCACGCCCGAGCAGAGCAAGCGCCTGTACGGGGTGATCGCCGCTGGCGGCACCTGTGGCGCGCTGGCCGGGCCCGGGCTGACGGCGTTGCTGGTGCAGCGGGTCGGCGTGCCGCAGTTGATGCTGGTGTCGGCGCTGCTGCTCGGCGGCGCGCTGCTGGCGATCGTCCGGCTGCTGCCGTGGGCCACCGAGCGCCGCGGCGAAGACCGGGCAATGGGCGGCACGATGCTGGCGGGCGGCCGACTTGTCGCCTCGTCGCCGTTCCTGCGACTGGTCGCCGGGTTGCTGCTGCTCTACGTCACCGTCTCGACCATCCTCTACTACCAGCAGGCGGCGGTCGTTGCCGCGGCGTTCGGTGATCCGGCGGCGCGCACCGCGTACTTCGCGCGGATCGACTTTGCGGTCAACGCGCTGACGGTGCTGACCCAGGTGGTGCTGACGCGTGTCCTCCTGACCCGATTCGGAGTCACGCCGCTGTTGATGCTGTCGCCAGTGATCGTCGCCGGCGGTTTCGCCTGGCTCGCGGCGACCCCGGCGCCGCTGCTGCTGGCGGCGATCCAGGTGGTGCACCGGGCCGGCAATTTCTCGCTGATCGCCCCGGCCCGCGAGAGCCTGTTCACCCGGGTCGATCGCGAGAGCCGCTACAAGGCCAAGACCTTCATCGACACGGCGATCTACCGCGGCGGCGACCTCGCGGTGGGCTGGGCGATGGCCGGGATCGCGGCATTCAGCGTGCCGCTCGGGCAGGTCGCCCTGATTGGCCTGGTCGTGGCCGGCCTGTGGGCGGCGCTCGGTTGGCGGGTCGGCCGCACGCACGACCGGCATCTGGCTGCCACTCCCGCGACTGCTCAGGCGTCGTCGCACACACGGACCTGATTGCCAGGAGGTTCCCGTCCGTGCGCGATACCTGGAAGAGCGGGATGCTGAAAGTGTGAAATTTCAGATCTTTCCTGTCCGTAGCGCGTCCAGCAGGTAGTCGCACGATCGCACCACCAGCGCCATCATGGTCAGCGTCGGGTTGACGTAGCCGACCGACGGCATGCTCGCGCCGTCGACCACGAACAGGTTGCGGATGTCGTGGGTCTGCTGGAACTGGTTGACCACCGAGGTCGCGGGATCGGCGCCCATCCGGGCAATGCCAGCCTCGTGACTGGCCCACCGCGGTGACAGGTTGATGCGGATGCTGGTGCCACCCGCGTCGGCCAGCATCTCGGCCGCCGACTCGGCGCCGTCGCGCATCATCGCGCGGTCGGTGTCGCTGTACGCCATCTCGATGCGCACCACCGGGATGCCCCAGGCATCGACGACGTCGGGGTCGATGGTGACCCGATTGCGCGCGTCCGGCAGCGGCTCGCCGAAGCCGCCGAGGTTGACGACGGTGCGACCGCTCGTTCGCACCGCGGACACGTAGTCGGGGCCGAGGCCGGGCACGCCGGTCTCGAAGTTGGTCGAGCCGCCGCCCTGGTAGCCGTAGCCACGCGGGAAGCGTGGGTCCGGGCGCTGCCCGTCCAGATTGCGGAACCTGGCGACGAACAGCCCCGTCGGCCGGCGTGGCACATTGGCGTTGGCCGGGACATCGAAGGCCGGAAACTCCGCGGTCGCGCCGAAGCCGGTGAAATGCGACAGCAGGTACTTGCCGAGCACACCGCTGGAGTTGGCCAGGCCGGCGGGATCCTGGGCGCTGGCCGAGTTGAGCAGGATGCGCACCGACTCGAACGCCTGCGCGCCGAGCATCACGACCCGGCCCGTGACCTCGCGTACCGCGCGGCTCTGCCGGTCGATGTAGCGGATGCCGGTGGCGCGACGACTGGTCGGGTCGACCAGTACCTGCCAGGCCATCGCCTGCGGGATCAACGTGCAGCGGCCGGTCTTCAGCGCATCGGGCAGCGTCGTGTAGGCGGCGTTGAAGTACGAGTGGGTCATGCAGCCGCGTTCGCACGGGCCGCAGTAGTGGCAGGCCTGCCGTCCGTTGATCGCCTGCGTCAGGTTGGCGGTCCGCGCCTGGGTCATGGTGCGCCCATGCCGCGTCCGCGAGACCTCGCGCACGTGGGTCTCGACACACGACAGCCCCATCGGCGGCTGCAGGTGCTGATCCGGCAGCTGCGGGATGCCCACGTTGACGCCGGTGATGCCGACGTACTGCTCGACCAGGTCGTACCAGGGCGCGAGATCGGCGGCCGTCAGTGGCCAGTCGATGCCGAAGCCGTCGCGAGAGGCCGAACGGAAGTCGAGATCGCTGTACCGGTAGCTCTGGCGGCCCCAGACGTGAGTCCGTCCGCCAACCAGCCGGACCCTGCCGACCCACGGAAACGGCTTCCCGACCGGCGTGGTGTAGGGCTCGTCGAGATCGCTGCAGAACCAGTCCTGGTTCCACTCGGTGCAGGCATACGACTGCGATTGCTGCGGCCGGGTGCGGGCCATCTGCGCCTTGGAGCGGGTTCGCAGCGGCAGTGCGTAGGCCGGGGTGTGCTCGCGGTAGTCCTCGGGGCCGGTCGGCCGCCCGGCGTCGAGCACCACCACCCGCAGCCCGGCCTCGGCGAGACGCTTGGCGGCCCAGCCGCCAGTGGCGCCCGCGCCGACAATCACGACGTCGGCCGGGGGAGGAGGTTGAGGCATCGCAGGCGGCATGGCGGTCAGTGCAGGGTGCCGGAGCGCGCGGTTGCCCCGGTGAGGATCATGGCGCCGTGCGCGGTGACCACAATGGTGTGCTCCCAGTGTGCGGTCCAGCCGCCATCGCAGGTGGCTATGGTCCACCGATCGCGTGCCACCTTGACCTGTCCCGATCGCTCTGCCACCAGCGGCTCGACCGCGAGCACGAGCCCCTCGGTCAGCCACGGCGATGGCCCGCCGGGATCGTAGTTGGGCACTTCCGGCGCCTCGTGGATGGTCCGGCCGACGCCGTGCCCGGTCAGCGTGCGAATCACCGAGAATCCGGCGCCGCGGACGTGCCGCTCGATCGCGGCGCCGAGCGCGTGCAGCGGCGCTCCCGGGAGGACCTGCGCCAGCGCAGCGGCCAGCGCCCCTTCGGCGCAGCGGGCCAGGCTCTGTCCGCGATACGTCGACGGCTCGACGACGACGGTCACCGCACCGTCGGCGACGAAGCCGTCGAGCATCGGCGTGACGTCAATCTTCACGACGTCGCCCGCAGCGGCACGTGAGTCGGCAGGCCGTGCACCACCGCGTCGTTGACGCTGACGAAGGCCGCGCAGGGCGCCTGGTAGACCACCACCGGCGCCGCTCGCGCGCCGTGCCGGCGCAGCACCTCGGCGCCAATCGCTTCGAGGTCGGCCGGCGTGCTGCCGGCGACGACTGCGGCCTGCATGGCGGCAAGGGCCTCGGCAACCACGCGGCCGACGCGACGCATGCCGTCGAGTTCATCCACGGAGGTGATGGACATCGGTTCCTGCAGGATACGCCAGCGGCCGGCGCGGCATACAATCTCCCGGGCCCGGCCCGGACTGCCGATCGCCGACGGGCGGGGAGACACGCGACGTGATGACAGGGGTGTACTCGGTGCTGGCGACGCCGTTCCGCCAGGGACGTGACGTGGACGTGGACGGCCTGCGCCGCATCGTCGATCATTTCGTCGCCACCGGTGTGACCGGCTTGACGGCGCTCGGCGTCACCAGCGAGGCGGCGCGCCTGACCGAACGCGAGCGCGCGCTGGTGCTCGACACCGTGATGACCCAGGTGGCCGGCCGGGTCCCGGTGGTGGTGGGCACCAGCGCCGAGGGCGTGCTGACCTGCGTGGCGTGGAGCCAGGCCGCCCAGGCCGCCGGGGCCGCCGCGGTGATGGTCAGCCCACCGCGTGCGCCCAAACTCAACTCGGCCAGCGTCCGGGCCCACTATGCCGCGCTGGCCGACGCGGTGACACTGCCGATCGTGGTGCAGGACTATCCGCCGGTGTCGGGCTTCACGATGGAGCCGGCGCTGCTGGCGCAACTGGCCCGCGACATCCCGACCGCGCGCACCATCAAGCTCGAGGACCCGCCGACGCCCTTCAAGACGACACGGATTCTCGAAGCCACCGGCGAGGTGCCGGTGGCCATCTTCGGTGGCCTCGGCGGCGTCTACCTGCTCGAGGAACTGCTCGCCGGCTCGGCCGGCGCGATGACTGGTTTCGCCTTCCCCGAGATCCTCGTCGGCATCGTCGGCAAGTGGCAGGCCGGCGACCGCGACGGCGCAGCCGACCTGTTCTACCGGACCGTGCCGCTGATGCGGGTCGAGTTCCAGGAGGGCATCGGCATGGCGATTCGCAAGGAAGTCCTGCGGCGTCGCGGCCTGATCACCGACGCCTCGACGCGGGCCCCCGGCGCCACGCTGGACGCCGGAACTCGCGCCGCGCTCGATCGCGTCATCGCCTGGACGGCGGCACAGGAAGGACTGGCATGGATCTCGGACTGACCGGCAAGGTGGCGATGGTCGGCGGCGCCAGCCGCGGTCTTGGCTTCGCCGTGGCCAGGGCACTCGCGGCCGAAGGGGCGCAGGTGTCGATCGCCTCTCGTGATGCGGCGCGCATCGACCAGGCGGCGACCCGCCTGCGCGACGATGTCCCCGGCGCGACAGTGCTGGCAGTGCCCGCGGATCTGCGCTCGTCGGCCGAGATCACCGCCTGGCACGAGGCGACGGTCGAACGCTTCGGCGGGCTCGATCTGCTGTTCGTGAACACCGGGGGTCCACCGACCGGTTCGGCGCTCAGCTTCGACGACCAGGCCTGGCAGCAGGCGGTCGATCTGCTGTTGCTGAGCACCCTCCGGCTGGTGCGACTGGCGGTGCCGGTGATGGCCGCCCGCGGCGGTGGCAGCATCCTGGTCGCGACGTCCTCGTCGATCAAGGAGCCAATCCCGAACCTGGCGCTGTCCAACGTGGTGCGGGCCGGCGTCGCGGTGCTGGTCAAGACCCTGGCCGCCGAACTGGCGCCGCAGCACATCCGCGTCAACAATCTGGTGCCGGGCCGGATCGACACCGACCGCGTCCGGGAACTCGACGAGGGGCGCGCCCGCACGATCGGCGTGTCGCTCGAGGAACAGCGGCGCCGCACCGAGGCGACCATTCCGCTCGGCCGCTACGGTGAGCCCGACGAGTTCGGCAGGGCCGCGGCCTTCCTCCTGTCGGAGGCCTCCTCCTACACCACCGGCACGATGCTGCAGATCGACGGCGGTCTGCTCAAGGGTGTCTGGTAAGGCACGGCGCACTCATGCATCCTGTGCGCAGCGTGCTGCTGGCCGCCTCGGAGAGTCGCTGGATGCGCACGCATGCGGCGAACCTGCCGGTGTTCCGCAAGGCGGTGCGCCGCTTCATGCCCGGCGAGGAGCTCGAGGACGCGCTCGGCGCCGCCGAGGTGCTGCGCCAGCAGGACGGCATCGCGACCATCTTCACCAGGCTCGGCGAGAACGTCCGCGACGTGACCGAGGCCACCGCGGTGGCCAGTCATTACCTCGACGCGTGCGACCGGATCGAGCAGCGTGGTCTCGATACCCAGATCTCGGTCAAGCCGACCCAGCTCGGCCTCGACATCGATCCGGCGCGCTGCCGAGACGCGGTGCTGCGCCTGGCCGAGCGCGCCGAGCGTCAGCACGCGATGCTGTGGATCGACATGGAGCAGCACGGGTACGTCGATGCGACGCTGGAGCTGTATCACGCGGTGCTGGCCCGGCACCGCAACGTCGGCGTCTGCCTGCAGGCCTACCTCTATCGCACCGCCGCGGACCTGCAGGCGATCGTCGCGGCGGGTGGCGGCGTCCGGCTGGTGAAGGGCGCCTACAAGGAACCGGCCACGGTGGCCTACCCGAAGAAGCCCGACGTCGATGCCGCCTACCTCTCGCTGGCCACGACGATGATCAAGGCCCAGACCGCCGGGGACGGCTTCCGCGCCGTGTTCGGCACGCACGATCAGGCGATCGTCGCGGCCATTCAAGCCCACGCCCGCGCCGCCGGCGTGCCCCCGGGCCGCTACGAATTCGCCATGCTCTACGGCATCCAGCACGGCGTGCAACGGCGCCTCGCGCGCAACGGTCATCGCGTGCGCGTGCTCGTCAGCTACGGCGACCACTGGTTCCCGTGGTACATGCGTCGGCTCGCCGAGCGGCCGGCCAACGTCTGGTTCGTGGCCCGGACGCTGTTCGCGCGCTGACTTGATGCGCGTCGACAGCCATCAGCACCTCTGGGAGTTCGACCCAGTGCAGTACGCGTGGATCGGCGACGACATGCCCGAGCTGCGACGCAGCTACCTGCACGAGGAGCTCGCCGTTGAACTCGACGCGGCCGGCATCGACGTGACGATCGCCGTGCAGGCCCGACAGTCGCTGGCCGAGAACGACTTCCTGCTCGGCCAGGCCGCCGCCTCCGGACGGATTCGGGGCGTGGTCGGCTGGGTCGATCTGGCGGCTCGCGACTCAGACGCGGTGCTCGGACGCTACGCCGCGCGGCCAGGGTTCGTCGGCGTGCGCCACGTGGTGCAGGGCGAACCCGATCCGGATTTCCTGGCCCGCCCGGCCTTCAACCGTGGCATCGGGCGGCTGCGGGCCCATGGACTGGTCTACGACCTGCTGATAATCCCGCCGCAGTTGCCGGCGGCGATTCGCTTCGTCGACCGGCACCCCGACCAGCCGTTCGTGCTCGACCACCTGGCCAAGCCGGCGATCGTCAGTGG
>JACDAO010000297.1 GCA_013695405.1 Acidobacteriota bacterium
ACCGAACGGAGGCGCAAGCAGCCGTGCACCAACGCCCCGTGGCGACCTGACCGACATCGCGCTCGGACTCGGGTACTCGAGCCATAGTCACTTCACCGCATCGTTCACCCGTGCGTTCGGCGTCCCGCCCTCCGCCTGGCAGCGCCTCAGCCGTCAGGCCGGCGACGCCCTGCTTCCCCAGGGATAGCCGACGCCTCTCCGTCCGGCCTGAATCACGTCGGTGCTGCCGTCGGCACTCCGGACCACCGGGCGGTGCGTTCGTGGCCAGTTGCACCGCGCCGGCCACGTCCGTCCGCATGACGCGAGCTCCGATCCGGCTCGCCGCGTCGAGCACCGCGGTGGGGCTGACATCGGGAAGCAGACGCTCACCTGGTTCGCTCCGGTCTGGCACCCTGCCGGTCAGGACGTGCAACAGCGCTGCCCGGCCCCAGACTCGCGAGTCTCAGCTGGGGTCGCGAGCGCGCCGTCAGGGCTGAGGGCGACCCTTTGGTGTTCCACCCATCGACCTCACTCCCATCAGGTCCACGGGACGACTGGCGAAATTCTCGAGGACGAGCGCGTTGTGGTCCTTGTCGACCTCGATGCGCGTCAGCAGCGACGCCTTGCCTTCGCCCTTGCCGTCGTTGTCGAGTTTCAGCTGCACGACGGTGAAGGGATAGTCGACCGTGCGCGGTCGATTGGCCGCTTCGAGGAAGGACATCCGCCGGTCGCTGGCGATCACGATCTGCCGACCTCCGTCTTCTCCCGGCATTTCGTGCGCGTAGCGGATGTCCAAGCCGACTTGGCCCGTTGGCCCGACCTTGCCGATGCTCGGGGCCTTCTGGAACGCCTCGAGGAGCCCATCGTTGCCCCGCTCGGTCAGCGCCGCCAGAAAGCGGTTCCGTTCCGACTCGGTCGAGTACCGCTCGATGATGATGTCCACGGTGCCGACGGCGCCCGACCGCCCGACGTTGGACATGTTCACAGCCTGGGCGGTGAACCGCTCCTGAGCACCGACGGGCGCGGCACAGATCGCCGTCGAGAACGCGACGGCGGCGATGATGTGGATCGATGCACGGGAGAACGATGATCGTACGGTCATCTTCTTGCGCTCCTTCGCCAAAGTGGCCTACCGGATGCACGCAGAGTGCGTGCATTGGCTTGCAGTGCAAGGGCGCTGCCGCAGGCGTGACTCCTCAGGCCCAGTCGTCGCATCTGCGACGGCTCGGCGACGCGAGACGACGCGACAGCGTCGTTCGACAGGAGCGCATGCGGCGCGGTCCCGGATCGCGCAAGGCGGGCAACTCGCCGGTCCTCAGTCGTGCGCTGTGCGCGACCCACGTCGCGCCGTGCGGAAGGGCTTCTGGATGACACTCCTCGTGTCCCTCCCCAGGCGACGCACCCCTTGCCGTGCGTATGCCTCATCAACGGTGCATCTCCGTTTCGAGGAGCGCCCGGAACTGGTCCACGTCGGCGGGTTTGGTCAGATGATGATTGAAGCCGGACTCGGCCGCGAGGACGCGGTCCTTGGGTTGCCCCCAGCCTGTCACCGCAACCAGGGTCACGGTCTCGGACGGGAACGCCTCGCGCAACCGGCCGCCACCTCGTAGCCGCTCAGTCCCGCCATGCCGATATCCAGGAAGACGAGCGACGGCCGGTGCACCGCGGCCATCGCGACACCATCCGCGCCGGAGTAGGCGATGCGGACGTCACCGCCAAGCATGGTGAGCAGCATGCCCAGGCTGTCGGCCGCGTCATGGTTGTCGTCCATGACCAGCACGCGGCGATCGGCCAGGTGAATCGTGTCGAGCCGGGCCGACGTGAGCGCCTCCTTCGGCGGCGGCCACGATCGGCAGGCGGACGCGGAACCCACTGCCATGCCCCGGGCCCTCGCTGCAGACGTCTACCCTGCCGCCGTGCGCCTCCACGAGAGAGCGGACGAGCGCCAGTCCGACACCGAGCCCGAGACCCTGCCGGGTGCCTGTTCTCCCTGAGCGAGCACGTCGAACACGTAGGGCACGATGTGCGGCGCGATACCGGCACCGTCGTCCTCGATGGCCACGACGGCCCAGGAGCCTGCGCGACGAGACGCGGACGAACACGAGGCCGTCGTACCGTCCCACCCGCTCGCGCACCGTCGGGGTCTGGTCGGCCCCGTGGCTCCACGAGATGAAGTGTGTCGTCGTCGACTGCGCCAACCAGTCCTCGATGAATGGTGGACGAGGAGAGCGCAGATCGACGAATACGTCGCCCGTGCTGGACTGGGACAGGAGCCACGGCAAAGACCCTGTCGAGCAGGAGCGATCTCGATCTGCCGGAGTGGTCCTGCC
>JACDAO010000310.1 GCA_013695405.1 Acidobacteriota bacterium
GCCGAACGCGACGTGATCGCGCTCGAGACCAACGTCACGACGATGCTCGGGTGCGTGACGTGCCACGACCAACGCCAGGCGTTCACGGACTGCATCGCCTGCCATGAGCCGAGGCAGTGAGCCTCGACGCTCTGAGCCGTGCGCCTCCAACCACCGCTCGATGTAGCATTCCTGCGTCGCCAAGAGAGAACCGATGATCGCTAGCCGACGCGTGACTGCCTGTCTCGCGTGCGTGGCCGCCGCCGCGATGAGTGTGGCCGTCGCACCGCGGCAGACCGGCAACGCCAGCGCCCGCGCCGGGGAATGGCCGACCTACGGCCACGATCCCGGCGCCTCGCGCTTCTCGCCGCTGACGCAGATCACACCCGCCAACGTCGGCCGCCTCGAAGTCGCCTGGACCTACCACATGAAGCCGGCGCCGCCGTCACCGGCGCAGCAGGCCGGCCGCGGCAGTTCCGGCTTCGCCGCGAGCGAAGTCACACCGCTCGTCGTCGGCGGCGTCATGTACCTGTCCACGCCGTACTACCGCGTGGTGGCACTCGACGCGACGACGGGCAAGGAAATCTGGGCGTTCCAGTTGCCCTCCGGCAACCCGTCGACGCGCGGGGTCGAACACTGGCCTGGCGACGGGAGCACGCCGCCGCAGATCGTGTTCGGCACGAGCGACGCCAGGCTCTACTCGCTGAACGCCAGGACCGGCGCGCCCAACGAGGCGTTTGGCGAGAAGGGCGTCGTCAATCTCGATACGCCCGAGATCCTGCAGGGACTGCCCGGACGCAACGGCCTCAGCTCGCCGCCGATCGTCTACCGCAACCTCGTGATCACCGGCGGGACGACGCAGGAGAACCCCCCGCGGGGGCCGGCGGGCGACGTGCGCGCGTGGGACATGCGCACGGGCAAGCTGGTGTGGACGTTCCACTCCGTGCCCCGCGCCGGTGAGCAGTACGTCGACACCTGGGCCGGCGACAGCGCGAAGAACCGCTCCGGCGTCAACGTCTGGGGCTTCATCACCGTCGACGCCGCGCGCGGCATCGTGTTCATGCCGTTCGGCGCGCCGTCGGTGGATCAATACGGGGGCGATCGCGAAGGCGACAACCTGTTCGGCACCAGTCTTGTCGCCGCCGACGCCAACACCGGCAAGTACCTCTGGCACTTCCAGGTCGTCCGTCACGACATCTGGGACGCCGACCTCGCGGCGCCGCCGGTGTTGATCGACGTCCGCCGGGGCAACCGGACGGTCCCCGCGGTGGCCGTGATCGGCAAGGTCGGCCTGCTCTTCATCCTCGATCGCACGACTGGCAAGCCGCTTTTCGGCGTCGAGGACCGGCCAGTGCCGCAGAGCGACGTGCCGCTCGAGCGGACCGCGAAGACGCAGCCCTTTCCGCTCAAGCCGCCGCCGCTGTCGCGCATGGCCATGACGCCCGACGACATCGCCACGGTCACGCCGGAGCTGGAGAGTGCGTGCCGGAAGCTGATCGAGCGCATGCAGCTCGGCGGTCCGTACCTGCCCGTCACCTACAACCGTCTGCGTGTGCAGTTCCCCGGCAACCACGGTGGCGTCAACTGGGGCGGGATGTCGTACAACCCGCAGCTCGGGTTGCTCTTCATCAACACCAACGAGCTCGGGCAGATGTCCGGGCTCAAAGATCGCGACGCCAACGTGTCCGACCCGGCGAGAGCGGAAGGGCAAGGCAACCGTGTGGATCCGAACGGGCCGTATCAGGGCGTCCCGGGTGGCGGCCGCTTCAGCGTCCGCGGCAGCGATCCGCAGCAGCTGCCCTGTCAGCAGCCGCCGTGGGGCCAGCTGACTGCGGTCAGCGTCGATACCGGCGAGTTCGTCTGGCGCGTGCCGCTCGGCATCACCGAGAGCCTACCGGCCGACAAGCAGCACACCGGCCGGCCGGGCAACGGCGGCACGATCGCGACGGCCGGTCACCTGGTCTTCGTCGGCGCGACCGACGACAGCCGATTCCGCGCCTTCGACGCCAGGACCGGCAGGGAGCTGTGGACGCGCACGCTCGCGGGCGCGGCGCAGGCGACGCCAATGACCTACGAAGGCCGCGACGGCAGGCAATACGTCGCGATCGCCGCGACCGGCGGCGGATTCTTCAACAACCCGGTCACCGACGACAGCCTCCTCGCGTTTGCCGTGCCCGCGGCGCAGTAGCCCACGCTCGCCGAGTGGCGGCAAGGGCGCGAGGGTATCGAGGAGTTGCAACAGCTGATCGATCGGCGGTCCGGTCCGTTGGGGGCTCACCGTGTCGTCGGTCGACATGCGGGACATGCTGATGAGGGGTTCGGCGACCGTCGGCGCTGGAAGTGACCGATGCTCTGAGGCGAGCTGTCCTCGGGTACATTCTGCACATTCCAGCGCGAGTGGTCGTCACGCCGCCCGTCTTGGCTTTGAGGCGTTGAGCGAGATGAGCGGGCGACCGATCCGCCTGCGCGGGCGTCAACCCGCAGTATTCGATTTTCGAGGTGAGGTTCGTGATCTGACGCGCGATTGGCAGCGCCTCTTCGAGCGGGACCAGGGCGACGCGTCACGCAATCGCGCCGAGCTGCCGCAGGAAGCCCAGCGGGCGATGCCGAAGCCAAGCCTATTGACGCGCCCGCGCCATCGCCCACCGACGGTACGCACGCCGCACGTAGGCCAGCCGGTCGGCCCCAGTCGGATAACGGCGGCGGAACCATCGAATGAGGGCGACGGCTTGCTCGCGCTCGGTCTCCGAAATCGGCACCGACAGGTACGCGGCGGCTTCCGGGCCAGTCACCTGCCGCTCGGATGCTTCGGTGGCCCGCAACGCCGTCCGCCGTGGCCTGCCGCTCACAGGCCGTCCTCCTGGCGCAGGATCTCCAGCAGCCGGATGTCCTCGAGATCCTTGGGCCGAGACGCAAACCGCTTCGTCAGGATCAGGTCCGCGAGACTCGGCAGCTGCACGTACACGCCGTCCGTCAGCCCAGTCGCCTGGCGGCGGTCCCACAGGTCCGCGAACGTGACGGGCTCCCCGTCGATGGTGGCCACCGATCGCGCGACGAGGACGTCCATGTGCTCGTCGTTCTCGAGGACGTAACGCCCGCGCCGACGCGCCTCGTCGGGCCGATGCGTCGGAGCCAGCCCGAACGGCGTCGCCGCCTGGTTGAACGTCTCGATGTCGTCGATGTGTAGCCAGAAATCGTAGTCGGCCGTGAGCACCGGGAGGCCCAGCACGACAAGCGCCCGCCGCCCGATCAACAGAGCGCGGGCGCCGCATCCCTCCAGTGCTCGGAAGAACGCCAACTCGTCGAAGTCCGTGCCCTGCATCGTCCCGGCCAGTCTACCCGCTTCGGTG
>JACDAO010000322.1 GCA_013695405.1 Acidobacteriota bacterium
GGGTAGTGCCAATCGAAGCGATCATCGACGCCCAGGGACACGTCTCGTCGGTGCGGGTGGTCAGCGCCCAGGTGCACCCGGACTTCTCGATCGCCGCGGTCGACGCGGTCCGGCAGTGGCGATTCTCGCCGACCCTCCTGAACGGCACGCCGGTCGACGTGGTGATGGGCGTGTCGGTGGCGTTCACGCTCCAGTAGCCGCCGAACGAACGCGGGTCGTCACCGCGGCCGACCGCTTTCTGGGGGAACCGCCGGTCACGGTCACGGCCACACGCGCGCCGCGCAGTGCCGGCGGCCCGCACGACTTTTTTTCCGAGGGCGACTACTGGTGGCCCGATCCGGCCAATCCGGGCGGCCCCTGTGTTCAGCGGGACGGGATGACCAATCCCGACAACTTCACCGCTCATCGTCACGCGATGATGCGACTCTCGGTGCAGGTGCCCGCCGTCGACCCCTCGACGCGGATGAATCCGAGCCTGCTCTACGCGCAGGCGATCCACGGCCGAGCCACCGGGATCATCGACACCATCCACCTGGTCGAGGCCGCTCGCGCGATCGAGATGTTGGAGGGCGCGCCGGGCTGGACCAGCGAGGACGACAGGAACGTGCGTGGGTGGTTCCGCGACCGGCGCAGCGGCCGGGCGGCCCGGCGGAGGCGTCTCGACGCGGCCACGACGTCGAGACTGCCAGGCCCGCGCCACCCGTGACGTCGAAGTCGACGCGTGAGTCAGCCTCGCGATTGCACGGGTCGCGCATGGTCGGGCGCGCCGTCACCGGAGCCCCGGTGGCGAGGTGAGGCCGACACGGCCGGACCGCGGAAGCACAGCACGAACACCGCCAGCACTGCGGCGGCGCCCCACGCTGGCAGGCTCCAGATGGCCTGCCAGTCGTAGGTGACCGGCTCCCCGGGCAGTGCCGGCACCTGGTGCGCGGCCAGCACTCGGCCCGCCAGCAGTGTGCCGACGAACGCGCCGGCGCCCCACAGGATGAACGCGATGAAGCCCTGGGCGGCGCCGCGGATGCGATCGTTCGCCTGGTCGTCCACGTACAACTGGCCCGCGATGAACAGGAAGTCGTAGCACACCCCGTGCAGCAGGATGGCGGCGAAGATGAGGGGCGCCTGGACGCCGACCGATTGCACGCTGCCGGCCAGCGCAACGTAGCGCCCGATCCACGCAAGGATGCCGATCACGATCGTCGTCTTGTAACCCAGCGTCTTGAGGAACACCGGCAGGAGCAGCAGGAAGATCACGTCGGACACCTGTGCCAGCGTCATCTTGGCTGCCATGTTCGCCCAGCCCAGTTCCGTGAGGTAGATGCCCATCATCACGAAATAGAAGTAGAGCGGGATGCAGATCAGGAACATGCACCCGATGAAGATCGCGAACGACGGCTTGCGCAACAGCGCGAGCGCGTCGAGCCCGAGCACCTCACCGAACGTCACGTCGGCGCCGGTCTTTCTCGGCGGCGTGTGCGGCAAGGTCAGCGAGAACAGCCCGAAGACGATCGACGCCGTGCCGGCCACATAGAACTGCAGCGCTCGCTGCTCGGCCGCCAGCAGGCTGAGCACGACGCCGGCGGCAATCCAGCCGACCGCCGACAGCACCTTGACGCGCGGGAAATCGCTGCGGGGATCGGCCAGATGGTGCAGCGACAGCGAGTTGCCGAGGGCGAGCGTCGGCACGAACAGCGCGCAATAGAGAATCAGCGTCGGGTAGAACGTGGCGAATGTGCGCATCTGCGGCAGCAGGCACAGCGTCAGCCCGCCGAGCACGCCGAACACCGCCAGCAGCTTCTCGGAGGCGAAGTAGCGATCCGCAATCAGCCCGACGAAGAACGGCGAGATCATCGCGCCGATGGCAAAGGCGCCGTACGCCAGGCCGATGTCGCCGCCTCCGAATCCCAGGGTGTTGGCCAGGTACGTGCCCATGCTCGCGTACCAGGATCCCCAGATGAAGTACTGGAGGAACATGAAGGCCGCAAGCGTGATCTTCAGCCGGCGCTGGCTCATGCGGGCAGTCTCGCACGATTCACGGCCGTGGCAGGCCGGGCACGGACTAGGCCATCGTGCATCACCTCATAGGCGACGCCACCGAGGTCACCCGGGTCACACTCGCGCCGGCCGGCGCGATAGAGTGAGCCGCCATGACGTTCCCCCTGCTGCTGATGCTCGCGACCCTCGGCGTCCTCGCGCAACAAGGCGTGGAGGAAGCGCTGCGGCGGCCGATCCTCGCGCCCGATCAGACCCGCGCCGATACCCAGGTCTGGACCGCGTCGCGGGTGCCGGTGCTCCAGGTGCCGGCCAGCCGCGAGGCCTGGCTGGCGCATGCGCAGACGCTGCGGCGACGGGTGCTCGACGAGGTCGTCTACCGTGGCGCGGCGCGCGACTGGCGCACGCAGGCGGTACACGTCGAGCGGTTCGGCGAGATCGCCGGTGACGGCTACGTCGTCCGCAAGTTGCGGTTCGAGGCCGTGCCCGGCCTGCACGTGCCGGCGCTGCTGTACGA
>JACDAO010000352.1 GCA_013695405.1 Acidobacteriota bacterium
CCGCGGGCCCGACGCACCGCGACGGCGTTGCGAACCGACATGCCGGCCCGGATCGGCGCCCACTGCTTGACCGCCTCGACGTCGCCCTCCTTGACCCCGAGCCGCAGCGCGGTCCGCTTCAGCCAGCGCGACGCCTTGAAGCTGTTGGCCATGCGGGCGCGGAAGGCGAGCACTTCGCCCTCGCGATCGGCGGCGAAGGCCGGGGCCGCGCACCACGCGCGCAGCGGGTCGGCCACGCGATCCCAGGTCATCTCGTCGGCGACGGCGGCCAGCGACTGGCGGGTGCGCTCCCGCGTCTCCGACTGGTCGAGCATCGCGGCGATCGCCTCGGCCAATACGCTCGGGTCGCCCGGTGGCACCGCGCGTCCGAGACCGCGCGCTCGCACCAGCTCGCCGAAATGGTCACCGTCCGTGCACACGATTGGCAGTCGGGCCCACAGGTAGTCGAGCATCCGGGTGCGGAAGGCGTAACGTGTCTCGAGGTGTGCGTGATGCGTGCTGACGCCGAGGTCGGCCTCGAGCAGGTAGAGCGCGCGCTCGTCGTACGCGACCCAGTCGTTGAAGATGACGTGGCTGCCGCCGACGCCGAGCGAGGCCGCCAGCCGTCGCGACCGTTCGACCACCGCCATCGGCGCGACCTGCGGGTTCGGGTGGCGAACCCCGAGGAAGAACAGCTTGACGTCGTCGCGCACGCGGGCGAGCTGCGCGACCGCGGCAATCAGCGTCTCGGGATCCTGCCAGTCGAGCAGCGACCCACCCCAGAGCAGCACCCGGTCAGTGGCGCGGATCGACGGATGCACGCCCTTGAGCACCCCCGCTGGCGCGCCACGCGCCAGCCGTGCCGCGCGCGCCCTGGCGGCGGCGATCCCGATCGGCTCGGACGGCAGGCCGAACGGCACGACGTCAATCAAACTCCGGAGATCGGCGTCGCGGGCCAGCGTCCGCGGGTTGACGCGGCCGGCGCTGTGCAAGGTGCCGACCCAGAAGTCGCGTTGACGTTCGCTGGCACAGATGAAGAAGTCGGCCTGCTGCAACTGCGCGTTCTGCACACCGAGGATGGCGGCGGCTTCGCCTTCCAGTGCCGCCGGCACGGCCTGGGCCCCGGACATGCGGGTCTGCTCGAGATGCTCGAGCGTGAACGGGCAGTACAGGTCGGCGACAATCGGCGTGACCAGCGCCGACAGGAACGGGTAGGTCGTCAACGCGAAGCCCTGAACGATCACGGCGTCGGCGGTCTCGGCCTGGGCCTCGAGGACCGTCGGGCGGGCGGGATCGAAGGGGATCAACGCGACGCGATCGTCGCGCACCTCGAGCGGCGCTGGCGCCAGCACGCTGACGCGCACGGTCCGGCCCAGGGCGCGCGCGAGTTCCAGCACCCGGATCGCCGGGCCCGACATGTGGGCGCGCAGTGCCTCATGGGTGACCAGCACCACGTGCGGCCGCAGTCCGAGCAGCGCGCGCAGGCCGAGACCGTCGACCAGCGCCTGCTGTGCGGCCCGATAGCTGCGCCGTCCGTCGAGTTCCTCGAACGGGCGCCCGAGGAAGGGCAGCACCTCGGTGTCCGGAACGCGCCGGGTCTGCTGCTGATGCGCCCGGAGCGCCAACAGCCGCGGCAGTGCCTGCAGGGTCGCGCCGAGCGCCACCAACTCGGGCATCGCCAGGCTGGCAATCACCCGGGCGACCGGCGGCTCGGGCTGCGACCCGGGCTTAGACGCGGTGCGATAGATCGACGACGGCACCCGGTGCCCGCGCGAGGGCTCGAGCCACGGCCGCAGGGCATCGCGGACCGGCGTCCGCAACCACACGAGATCCTGCGCGACGCGCAGGCCGGCCAGCGTCAGCAAGGCGGGCAGCACGCAGGGCAACGCGCGATCGTCGTAGTTGCGCACCGCGGTCCACAGCGCGTTGCGGGCCATCAGGAAGCGCTTGTGGGCGTGCGGCTGGGTTGCCACGGTCGCACCGTGGCGGTGGTAGGCGACCGCGTCCGGTGCCGTCCGGATCGCGTGCCCCATCATCCGCAGGCGCCAGCCGAGATCGATGTCGTCGTAGTACGCAAACAGCGCCGGGTCGAAGCCGCCGGCCTCGTCATAGGCCCGCCGCGTGACTGCGAAGGCGCCGCCGTTGGGGAAGAACGACTCGGCCAGCGCCATGCCGGCGGTGTACGGCTGCGCGTACTGCTCCTGGAAGCCGCGGCTCTCGAAGCTGGAGGTGCCGCGCACGAAGTCGATCCGGGTCCCGTCCCAGTTCATCACCCGGGCGGCCGCGCAGGCGGTGCGTTCGTCCAGCGCATCGACCAGTCGCGAGACGAAGGTCGGCTCGACGCGCATGTCGTTGTTGAGGAAGACCAGCACCTGCCCGGTGGCCGCGGCGACGCCGGCCTGGTTGCCGCCGGTGAAACCGAGGTTCTCGGCAAGCGCTACGACGCGCACGCTCGGGAAGCGCGCTGCCAGCAGCGCGACGCTATCATCGCTCGAGCCGTTGTCGACGCAGATCAACTCGAGCAGATCGGTGGGCTGGTCGCTGGCCAGCAACGACGAAAAGCACGCCTCGAGATGATCGCGGCCGTTCCAGTTGACGACGATCACCGAGACGCTGGGCCGAGCGACGGGTAAGCCTGAGT
>JACDAO010000418.1 GCA_013695405.1 Acidobacteriota bacterium
CGCGAATGCCGGTCACCACGTGTTGATTGAGGGTGAATTTGCTCCCGACGCTGTAGGCGCCGAATCCCTGCCTCCCAGCCACACAGAGTTCGCGGAAGTCCTCAGTATTTGCGTTAGTGTGATGAGAGGTTGAATCTCTCGGCCAACTCACCTCGCGAAGGGTGTTGTGCCTGCGTTTCTGAACGACTTCAGCACGCCGGACGCCTGAGTGACATTCAACGCGTGACATTGCGAGCCGAGAGTCTCGTGCTGAGACCGCTTCAGGAGGCTGTCCCCACCGCCTTTGACCGGTCACATCAGTTCAGGAGAGTTGGCAGGAGCCGCGGGGGTTCGCCGATCCGGAGCGGCCAGATCTGCACTTGTCCTTGGCGCAGTACCACGACGCGGTTTCGTTGAGGCGATACCAAGCCTCGGGCTCCAGCGTGCGTTCGCCGTGCTGCGAACAGCACGGTGCAAACGGCGGCGCATCGCACGATACGGCACGGTTGCGCGAGTCGCTCCGTCGACGTGGCTCACGCCGCCGATGTTGCCCGATCGTCCACTCGGCGGCGGGGTGCCTCATCGCGCCAGTTCCGCGAACGCGTCCCCGACTCTCAGCGCGAGCGCGGACGTGTTCGTATGCGCGATGTTCGACATCACCACGACGACGACGCCGCTGTCGCGTTGCGTCATCAACGACGTCACCATCCCGCCTGCCAGCTCGCCGTTGACGCTGCCGCCCTTGGCCAGGCCGAAGCGCACGAGATCGGAAGGCGTGGAGTAGAACGCCATCGAGCCGGCGCAGCACGCCAGGTCGCGCATATACATCAGCCGCCTTCCACGCCGTGGATTGTCATCGGATCTCGGGACATAGAACGTCGCGCGATCGCCCGGCAATGGCTGCGCGGGGGCGGTGACACCCGTCGGCCTGAGGATGATGTCGTGGACGAGCGTGAAGAGTGGGAAGTCATCTTCCGGCTCTCCGTGATGACTGGGGCTCCACTCGGCCGCCGAGTCAGCGCCGGTGTTGGTCAGCCCGAGCGGGGCGACGGTGGCCGCCGTGACCACGGACGCCGCCGTGCCGATGTGGAATCGCGTGTTCGGGGTGACGGGGGTCCGTGTGTCGACGTCCCTCCAGCCGAACCCTTCGGCCCATACGATGTCGCCGCGGGCGCCGACGGCGATCGAAAGGCCAGGCAGGTTGTGCTCGGCGACCGCTGAACGTGCTAGCTGCCGGGCGCGGTGCGCCGCCGCCGCCCACTGCGGCGAGGGCGCTGTATCGAGGACGGAGGGCACGTCCTGCGACTGCGCGAACAGAGGCCCTGCCACGACCGTCGCATGCGTCAGAAATGCGGCGAACGCCGCAACGAGGGCGCCGACGGCCAGCGCGGTGCGGGCGGCCCAGGCCGGCAGCCGGTTCCGCGCGGCTTTCACGCCGAGCACGACCGCGGCGAGCATCAGCAGCAGGCCGATGATCGCGGCGCCAGGCGCATCGTCAGCGCCGGCGACATAGATGCCCATGGCGCCGATGGCGAGGGCGAGGGCGATGAGGGCGAATGCCTTCCCGGGGTTCACGAGAGTGGGTTTCATGTGTCCACTGTGACGGAGGTCCTGCCGACAAGTCTTCACCGAACCGTGAGCGGGCCGTGAGATGTGAATGAGTTCGCTAACTCCAGATGGCGCGGTTGTGGCGCGACGTCGTTCAACACGCGGGGCGGCGACGTCACTGTGGAGCATCTGCCGGAGCCCGGCAAGATTCGAACCTACGACCGCCGGCTTAGATGAAGTCCAGGGTTCATCCTGGCCTGACCGGCGACCTCGGACCAATCGAGTCCAACAAGTCGCCCTGAACGCCGGGCACTGGGACCACGCCAGTGCGGTCTTGTGTTGCGCACCATTCGCGCGCGGCCAGCAGGAATGGCGTGCGCATCGCCACCGGTAAGCGAATACCGACGACTGACGATTGACGGACAACTGAATGGGCTTCGTCAGCCGATCGCTCCCATCCATCCTCGCCAAGGGAGCCGGGGGTCGCAGACCCCGAGAATGCATTGAGGTCATGCAACAAGCAGTGCCTGCGTGTTGTTCAGCGCTGCATCTCGCCGCCTGGCGGAGCTTGGAC
>JACDAO010000452.1 GCA_013695405.1 Acidobacteriota bacterium
ATCCAACCCGGCGACTGCTGGACCGAGCTGCCGGACACGCGCTGGGATCCGTCGCAGCGACCGCTGATGGACGCGATGCCTGGCGAGCGCACCATCGAGGCGGACACCCGCCAGCGCATGATGCGCCGGGCGAACACGTCGATCACGAATGCGACGTAGACGAACCCGCCCCAGGGTCGCCACGTTGGTGAAGTCCGACACCCACAGCTGACTTGGACGCCGGGCGACACATTCGCACTCGACGAGATCCGCCGGATGACGCCACTTTTCACCCGGTCACGCGTCGTGTACTGCCGGACACCGCCGGGCTGCTTACCCGGGTCCGTTGCCACGTCCCGTTCACCCTCCGCTGGGGATACGTGCAGCGATAGGTACTCTGAAACCGGGCCATGTCGTCGCGGCTGAGGAAGTAGAACCAGAAGTC
Source organism: Acidobacteriota bacterium (assembly GCA_013695405.1). Taxonomy (GTDB): domain Bacteria; phylum Acidobacteriota; class Vicinamibacteria; order Vicinamibacterales; family Vicinamibacteraceae; genus Luteitalea. Next base: position 425 of record JACDAO010000452.1, read on the forward strand.
GCCGTCGAAATGCGCGTTTGTCGGCATCGACCCGTTGTCCCAGGGTGCGTTCGGCTGCGCGCGCCACTCTCGGCCGTCGGTCAGAAATGTGCCCCAACGCTTCAGCAATCGCCGGATCTCGCGGCCGTGCGCGCGCCTGTCGTAGTCGTAGCCATAGTCACGGACCAGATTGACGAACTCGCCGGTATGGTAAGTGAGGACCCCTCCGAAGTCTCCCATCTCGCCGTTGACGGTACCGCCAAATGCCAGCGTCGGCCAGTGAGTACCCAGGCGTTCGTAGAACCCCGCTGGGTAGTCCCACGCCGTGATGAACCTGAAACAGGCCTGCGTTCTGGTGCGATAGTGGGTAAGGACAACGCCGGTGTCAGGGACGTCGGGCTGTGGTCGCCGCGAGGGGCACAATGCGTCGAAGTCAAGGAGGTCGTCTGACTCGCCCCTGTGACTACGCGAGAAGCCTGTTCTGATGAATCGATTGACGTCTGACTTTCTTCCAACCACGTGCAGTTCCTGCTCCGTCCAGTTCGGCATCGTTCTCCTTGGCGCGCCTGTTGATGAAGTAGTCCAGGCCCTCTCGCTTGGACCACCCTGTCAAGTACAGCCCTGCGTCGAGACTGTCCGGGCGGGACGAAAGCATGCGGGCGGCGACTACCCATCTAACGGAACGCATCGCGGAGGTCTGACAGTAGAAGGCCCGTGCCACCGGCTCGAGCGACTGCCTCTTCTGGAGCCGCGCCAGGCTGGAGTACGACACGTCGAGATTCCGTTCGTCGTCCAGCGCCTGCAGAAGGTCGGCGATCGGTATCTCATCGCCCGTGTGGTCGGCCGCAATCGCGGCGGCGCCGTACTCCTCGAGAGGTTCGAGCACGCCTGCCATGATCCCCGCGCTGAGGACACTGTCGCAATCGGTGTGGTTGACGACAATCGGCCCGCCGAACGGCTGATTCTGGTCAAGGAATTCAGCGCCAGGTTCGCGCTGGACGGCGTGCAGGAGTTTCTTCGGCGCGGACGCGTACTGCCGACGGGATCAGATGAATGCGGGCCCGTGGCTCGTCCACTTGACTATTCCTTCGTCCACATGGCGGCGGACGTGTCGGATGATCTGCGACTCAATGAGCTGACGCCGTGCGCTGGTGAGTGATCGAGCCCGAACTCTCCCAGCAGCCGCGCCAGCCGCCGTCCAGCCGGAGTCCGCCAGGATTCGTCGTCGATGCGACCCGGGAGCTGCCGGAGAACATCCGCGAGTCTGGCCGAAGCGACAGCGCCGTGCCGAATGGCTCCTGGGTGGGGACTCTTCGCTGGCCGGCGCCGACGTTCTCGGCCGGTTCCGCCGGCAAAAGCATCGTCAGTTCGTTGTCAGTTTGCCGACGTCTGCCGTTTGGTCTTCTCGCCCGCCGGCGGAACGGTGCGGAGGAACGTAAAGATCGCGCGCAGATCCTGATCGGCCATCTCGCCGTAGGCCCGCGGCATCGCCTCGTCGATGGTCGTGCCGTCGGGCCGGCGGTGGTCGCGGATCGCCGTGAGGAATTGCTGCTCGTTCCAGCCTCCGATGCCGACGGGCGTGATGTTCGAAGCGCCAGGCGGCGGTCCGCCCCCGCCGGTGTACTGCGCGCCGTGACAGCCCTGGCATCCGGCAGCAGCCACCAGGTACCCGCCCGTGGCCGTCGTATCGGCGCCGTCCGGCGGCGTCGCGAATCGCACCGTGTCGTGATCGATCCGAGCCGCGGGCGCCAGAGGGAAGTCGGTGAACACACCGAGCGCCCGGCCAATCGGGCCGATCGACATCGGCGACGGCGTCCGGTCGACCGGCGGGACCGACCTGACGTAGGCGATCAGCGCGGCAAAGTCGGCCTCGGTGAATCTGTCATTGGCCGACGGCATGAAGACCACCGCGCGGCCGTCGCGCTTGACGCCGTGCAGAATCGCCCGTGCGAAGTCCTGATTCGAGTAGGCCGCTCCGATCCCTCCCTGCCCACGGGTCAGGTTGGCCGACGCCAGCCGCCCCATCGCTGCACTGTCGCTCACGACCTTGCCGCCGAGGTCGCGATCGTGGCAGTCGGCGCACATCGCAACGTGGTCGGCCAAGTACTTGCCGCGCGCCAGCGACGCCGGATCTGAACGCACCGGCACATCCGGCAGAGACGTAATCGCGTAGGTCCGGGCCAACAGCCGGGCCGAGGCCACGTAGACGTACCCCACTGCAGCGGCCGCGACCAGCAGCACCACCGCCAGCACC
>JACDAO010000482.1 GCA_013695405.1 Acidobacteriota bacterium
GCGCCAGGGCGCCCGCCACCGCCAGCCGCCATCGTCCCGAGCACCGGACGAGGCCGGACGCCGCACACATTGGTTCAAGGGTAGCGAGGCACGCCGACGGCGGCAACTCGACCGGCACGCCGAGCGCCGCGCGGCTATGCCAGAATGCGGCGGTGCCTGCCCCACCACGCCGAAACCCCGTCCTCGTGGAGACAGCCTGCCCGCTCGACTGTCCCGATACCTGCAGCCTGACCGTGGGCGTGGCCGAGGGCCGGGTGGTCAGCGTCGACGCCGGCCCCGCCAGCAGCACCACCGCCGGGTTCATCTGCGCCAAGGTCCGCCGCTTCCCGGATCACCTGTACGGCGCCGATCGGCTGCAATACCCGGAAATTCGCGATGGCGCCAGGGGACTGGGAAAGTTTCGACGGGCCTCGTGGGACGACGCGATGGCCTTGATTGCCGACAAGCTGCAGGCCGCTCGTGACCTGCACGGCGGTGAGTCGATTCTGCCCTATTCCTATGGCGGGTCGAATGGCCTGCTGACGCATCAGGCGGTGGACGCCGAGCTGTTCCGCGCCCTGGGCGCCTCGCGCCTGGCCCGCACCGTCTGCGCAGCGCCGACCGGCCTCGGCGCGATGGCGATGTACGGCAAGATGCCTGGCGTCGCCTACGAGGACTACGCGCACGCCAAGCTGATCGTGGTGTGGGGCGCAAACCCGTCGGCGTCGGGCATCCACCTGGTCCCGTTCCTGAAGGACGCCCGCGAAGCCGGCGCCACCCTGGTGGTCGTTGATCCACGGGCGACGCCGCTGGCGCGTCAGGCCAACCTGCACCTGGCGGTGCGGCCCGGCACGGACCTGGTGCTGGCACTCGGCGTCGCGCGGCAACTGTTCGAGGCCGGTCACGTCGACACGGCCTTCCTCGACGCCCATGCCAGCGGGGTCGAGGCCTTTCGCGAGCGGGCCGAGCCGTGGACGCTCGATCGCGTCGCGGCGATCACCGGCATTCCGGAGGCGCAGATCGCGTACTTCATCGACCTCTATGCCGGCGTGCGGCCGTCGGTGCTGCGCTGTGGCTGGGGGCTGGAGCGCAACCGCAACGGCACCGAAGCCGTGCTGGCGGTGCTGGCGCTGCCGGCGCTGGTCAATGCCTTCGGCGTACGTGGCGGCGGCTACACGATGAGCAACAGTGCCGCCTGGGGACTGGACGACGAGCAATGGCGTCGGGTCCCGCAGACCAGCACTCGCACCATCAACATGAACCGGCTCGGCGACGTTCTGGTTGGCCCGTCGACGCCACCCGTCAAGGTCCTGTTCGTCTACAACAGCAACCCGGTGGCCACCTCGCCGGATCAGAACCGCATCGCCGAGGGTCTGATGCGCGAGGACCTCTTCACGGTGGTCTTCGATCAGGTGCGGACCGACACCACCCGCTACGCCGATGTGATCCTGCCGGCGACCACGTTCCTCGAGCACTACGACATCGCCCGCGGCTACGGCAACTACACCATGCAGTTGGTACGACCGGTGATTGAGCCAGTTGGCGAATCACGTAACAACACCGAGGTGTTCAGCGAACTGGCCACGCGGCTCGGCCTCGGTGAGGCCGAGGACGACACCGACACGCTGCTGCGCGTGGCCGCCAGGCTGCCGCCGGCGATCGGCACGGCGTTGATGGAAACCGGCCTGCCCGTCCCGCCTGACGGCGCACGGCCGATCCAGATGATCGACACGCACCCGCGCACGCCGGACGCCCGCATTCATCTGTACCCGGCCTCGCTGGCGGCCGCTGGGCCGCTCTACGCCTACGTCGCCGACCCGGCGTCGCCGGCGTATCCGCTGGCGCTGATCTCGCCCGCCAGCGAGAAGACCATCAGCTCGACCTTCGGGCAGTTGCGCCGCAGGAAGGCTCGCCTGCTGATCCACCCCGACGACGCCGAGCCACGTGGCGTGATCGACGGCGAGCCGGTGCGGGTCTACAACGCGATTGGCGACGTGCACTGCATGGCCCAGGTGACGAGCCGGATTGCTCGCGGGGTGGTCAGCCTGCCAAAAGGGCTGTGGCGACACAGCACGCTGAACGGCGAGACCGCCAATGCGCTCGCGCCGGCGACCCTGGAGCGTCACTCTGGTGGCGCCTGCTTCAACGACGCGCGCGTCGAAGTGGCGCGCATCGTGACCGCCGCGGTCGGCGACGCGGAGGTTGCACTGTACCTGCCGAAGCCTGTTCCTTGAGCCCTGAGCCTTCATTCCCGCGTCAGCGACACGGTCAGGCGAGCCGTGTCGGGCCGATAGCACAAGCTGTCGTCGCAGGCCTGGTAGCGGAGCGCCAGCACCACGTCGACGGTCGCCCCACTGGCCAGGTGGGTGCGCAGGGCGGGGGTCACGGTCACCACCTGGGTCACCGTGAACGGCCGGATGTAGACCTTCGACGACTCGCCGGTCGGCGGGAACACGTAGGTCTCCGCTTTCGGA
>JACDAO010000485.1 GCA_013695405.1 Acidobacteriota bacterium
GTGCCGCGGCGTTCGACCCGCGGATGCGGGGCGATCCGCACCCGGAAGAAGACGTCGCCGCCATCGGAGGCGGCGCGCACCTTCTGGCCGTCGGTGATGCCGGCAGGGAAGCGGACCTCGAGCGACCGCTCGCCCTCCGGGCTAGTCAACGTCACCTTGCGGGCGGTGCCGGTGAACGCCTCCTCGAGGCCGATCACCAGCTCGTGTTCCTGCTGCACGCGTGGCCGCGTCCGTGCGCCGCGCCTGGTCGGGCCGTCGCCGGCGGCGCCGAAGAAGGTCTTGAAGAAGTCCGAGAACGGGTTGGCGTCGCCGAACATCTCGCCCATCTCGTCGGGCGTGACCTGGCGGTAGCCGCCCTGGCCGAACGGCGAGCCCGGCTGCCCGAACGGCGAGCCGCTGCGCGGGTCGACGCCGGCCTGTTCGTAGGCCTTCCAGTTGGCGCCCAGCTCGTCGTACTTCCGGCGCGTGTCCGGATCGCCCAGCACCTCGTAGGCCTCGTTGACCTCCTTGAAACGAGTCTCGGCGGTCGAATCGGTCTGGTTGACGTCAGGGTGATGCTTGCGCGCCAGTCGCCGGAAGGCCTGCTTGAGCTCCTTGTCGGTGGCGGTCTTGGTCACGCCAAGCGTGGCGTAGTAGTCACGGAATTCCATCAGCGCTCCCGCCTCAGAGCCCGAGCATCGCGCTCAGGCGATCCAGTTCCTGCGCCAGCCGTTTGGCCGAGGTCCGGGTCCAGTCCGGCCCGCGCGTCAACGGCCGAATCCGCTGCAGCACGTCGGCCACCTCCAGCAGCCGCTGGACGCCGGCCAGGTTGATCCCACCCTCGTCGACCAGGAACTTGATCACCCGCAGCCGCTCGATCTCCCCATGGCTGTAGACCCGCATGCTGCCGAGCGTGCGCGACGGCCGGACCAGACCGAGCCGCTCGTACTTGCGCAAGGTCTGCGGATGCATGCCGAGTTCGCGCGCCGCGGTGCTGATCAGGAAGAACTGGGTGTCGCCGCTGATTGACACAAGACGAGTGTAGGACTTGATACGAAGCGAGTCAACATGGAGGCAGGGCAGTTGGAGGCAGGGCAGGGTGCCATGTCACGCCTCACATGGCATCGGGCCCGACGCTTGCCGCATACTGGAGGTCTGTCGCAGCGGCCGGCGCGTCGCCTGCCGCCCGTGGCAGCCGAGGGCTTGTGGATTTCGCTCCTGCCGACTTACTGACAATCGGGCTGCTGGTCCTGCTCGAGGGCCTGCTCAGCGCCGACAACGCCCTGGTGCTGGCGATTCTGGTGCTGTCGCTGCCGCGCCATGAGCAGCGCAAGGCGCTTCGCTACGGCATCCTCGGCGCGTTTGTCTTCCGCGGCCTGGCCACGTTCTTCGCCGCCTACATGATCCAGCTGTCGTGGGTGAAGCTGGTCGGCGCGCTGTACCTGCTGTATCTGCCGATCGAGCATTTCCGCGGCGGCGGCAGCGGCGCCGACCGCCGGGCGATCAAGCCGGCCACCAGCTGGCTCGGGATGGGCGCGTTCTGGACCACGGTGATCAAGGTCGAACTGACCGACATCGTCTTTGCCATCGACTCGATCCTGGTGGCCGTGGCGATGTCGCCGAAGATCTGGGTGATCATCACCGGCGGGCTGCTGGGCATCGTCGCGATGCGCCTGCTGATCGGCCAGTTGCTGTCGGTGGTGCAGCGGTTCCCGGCGCTGGTTGACGGCGCGTTCGTGATCATCGCCTGGGTCGGCATCAAGCTGCTGATCGAGTACCTGCACCAGCTCGGGTACGTCCATTTCGAGATTCCGAAGTGGCTGGCGCTGGGGCTGATCGTGGTGATCTTCGGGGCGTTCTACGGATATGCGCGTTACCGGGGACCGGTCGCGGTGGACGGCTCTGACGAGGCCGCAGACTTGCTGAAGGAGCAGTAGCGCGTGATCGACATCCTGTACGAACATCCCGCGTGGTTCGCGCGCCTGTTCGCGGCGCTCGACGACCGGCAGTTGCCGTATCGCCGCGTCCACGCTGCGGCCTTGTGCTTCGCGCCGGCGTGGCGGCACGACCCGGCTGCGCGCGCGGCCGCCCCCGACCTGCTGATCAACCGGATGAGCCCGTCGGCCGATCGCCGCGGTCATGGCCACGGCATCCTGGCGTCGCTGCAATATCTCGAGTCGATGGAAGCGGGCGGCGTCCGGGTCATCAACGGGTCGAAGGCGTACGGCTTCGAGATCTCCAAGGCCCGGCAGATGGCACTGCTGGCCGATCTCGGCCTGCCGTTTCCGGCAACGCGCGTGATCAACGTCGCCGATCAGGCGGTCGCGGCCACCACCGGGATGCGGTACCCCGTGGTCGTCAAGCCGAGTGTCGGCGGCAGCGGCGCCGGAGTGCTGCGCTTCGACCGGGAGGCCGACCTGCGCGCGGCCGTCGAGGCCGGGCAGCTGGACTTCGGCGTCGATCAGCTGGCGCTGGTGCAGGAGTTCATTCCGGCGCGCGACGGTCACATCACGCGCGTCGAGGTGCTCGATGGCCAGTACTTGTACGCCATCGACGTGCCGGTCACCGGTCAGAGCTTCAATCTGTGCCCGGCCGACCTGTGCGACGTGCCCGAGCCGCCGACGGCGCCGATTGTCGTCGACGGGGCCTGCCCTGTGGCGCTGCCCTGGGCCGGGCGACGCGCCTCGCAGGCGCACCCCCCGCAGGCGATCATCGACGCCGTGGTGCGCATGACCAGCGCGGCCGGCTTCGACGTCGGCGGGGTCGAGTATGTCGTGGACGACCGCGACGGACAGCCGTATTTCTACGATGTGAATGCGCTGTCGAACTTCGTGGCCGATGCCCCCGCGGTGATCGGCTTCGATCCCTGGGAACCGTTCGTGGCCTGGCTCGTCGGCGTGCACGACGCCGCCGTGAGCGAGCGACGCGCGGTCACGGCGTGAGCACCGCGGACCCGCTGATCATCACGGGGCTAGTTGCCCCAAAAGGAGTGTAGAACGTGCCGTATCCGGAATATCTGATTACCCCCATGCGCCAGGAACTGACCGACGTGGGATTCACCGAACTGCGCACGGCCGCCGACGTCGACCGCGCGGTGGCAGCCAAGGGCACGACCATGGTGGTGGTCAACTCGGTGTGCGGCTGCGCAGCAGGCAAGGCGCGCCCCGGTATCGCCCGGGCGATGCGCCACGGCACCCGGCCCGACCAGGCCACCACCGTGTTCGCGGGTGGCGACGTCGAAGCCACCGACCGCGCCCGTTCGTACTTCACCGGCTATCCGCCCTCGTCGCCGGCCGTGGCACTGCTGCGCGACGGCAAGCTGGTCTACATGATGGAGCGGCATCAGATCGAGGGCAACACCGCGGACGGAATCGCCCAGGCGCTCACCGCCGCCTTCGACAAGTACTGCGCGACGCCAGTCGCCTAGTCATCACGCGCGGGGGCGGCAACCGCCGGCCTCCGCGTCGACGCGCGTCAGCGGCTGCTGCCGATCGGCGGCGGCAGCTCGCGCGCGTTCGGTGCGTCAGGGTGCACCAGGGTGATCGGTCGGCCCCGCTTGTAGCGCTCCCAGGTGTTCATCACCATGTCGGCCAGCGCCGCGATGAAGGCCGGATGCGCGTTGACCGCCGAAGCGCGCGCCATCGTCACGCCGATCGCGTCGCAGGTGGCCCGGGCCTCGTGATCGAGATCGTAGAGCACCTCGATGTGATCGCAGACGAAGCCAATCGGGCTCAGGACCACGGCGTCCAGCCCGCCCCGGGCGTGTTCGGCCTGCAGGTAGTCGTTGACGTCGGGCTCGAGCCACGGATCCTCGGGCCGCCCGCTCCGGCTCTGGTAGACCAGCGCCCAGTTGGTCACACCGAGCCGCCGTGCCACTTCTGCCGCCGACGCCTGCAGTTGCAGGCGATAGGTCTCGGCCCCCGTCATTGTCGCCGGCACGCTGTGCGCGGTGAACACCAGGCGAGCCGTCTCCTGCAGCGCCGACGGCAGCGTGTCGCGCGCCGCCACGACCTGCTGCGCCACCGCCGTCAGGAAGCCGTCGTGCAGGTGCCAGTCGCCGACGTACGTGACCTCGACCGGGCGGTTTCCAGCCGCGAACACCGCCTCGCGCGCTTGCAGCACGTTCTGCTTGTACTGCGTGCAACTGGAGTACGAGCGGTGGGCGGCCGAGACCACACCGATGGCGCGGCGCACGCCGTCCTCGGCCATGCGGGCCAGCACGTCGGGCAGCAGCGGGTGCCAGTTGCGCATGCCGACGTAGACCGGCAGCGGAACGCCTCGGCGCGCGAGCTGCTGACGCAGTCCCGCGGCCTGCTCCATGGTGTACGCGGTGATCGGCGACACCCCGCCGAACAGCTCGTAGTGGTGCGCGACCTCCTCGATGCGGGCCGGCGGAATCCGTCGTCCGCGCAGGACATTGGCCAGGAACGGACGGATGTCCTCGGGGCCGAGCGGTCCACCGAAGGACACCAGCAGGACGGCATCGAATGGCGCGGGGGCGGCTGGCATGGCGGTCTCCGATGATAGACTCCCGCGCTCCGGCCGGCGATCCCGGCTCGCCCGTGCCGCCCGACTGCCCGGCCCACCTCACATGCGTAAGATTCTGGTCACGAATGACGATGGCGTCGAGTCCGAGGGGGTGGTGTCGCTGGCCACGGCGCTGCGGTCGCTCGGAGCGGTCACGATCGTCGCGCCGCTCGGGGAAGCCAGCGCGATTGGCCACGCCCTGACGCTGGCCCGGCCGCTCCGGTTGCGGCAGCTCGCGGCGGGCGTCCATGCGGTCGACGGCACGCCGGCCGACTGCGTCAACATCGCCGTGGCGCACGTGCTCGGCGGCCTGCCCGACCTGGTCGTGTCCGGCATCAACAAGGGCTGGAACGTCGGCGACGACGTCACCTATTCGGGGACGGTCGGTGGCG
>JACDAO010000506.1 GCA_013695405.1 Acidobacteriota bacterium
CGACGGTGCCGGCCGCAACATCGACAATCGAGACGTCGCCGGACGGCCCGTTGGCGGTGTACACCCTGGTGCCGTCGGTGCTGACGCCGATGCCCCAGGGCCGCTGGCCAACACTGGCGATGCTTCGGATCAGGCGACGGCTGGCCACGTCGATCAGCGACACCGATCGGCCACGTCCGTTCGAGACGAACAGCGTCCGCCCGTCTGGTGACAGCGCCAGGCCCATCGGGCGCGGCACCAGCGCGCCCAGCGCGACGTGTCCGACCCCGACCGTCGCGACCACCTGGCGGCGGCCGGGCTCCACCACCGTGACCGCGGAGCCGTTCTCGCCGGTCACGAACATCGTGGCGCCGTCGGGCGTGAACAGGATCGACCGCGGGCGCGGCGCGGTCGTCACGCGCCCGACCACGGCGAGCGTCGCGGTGTCGACGGCGACCACCGTGTTGTCCGCCTCGCAGGTGACCCAGACGGTGCGGCCGTCGGGACTGGTCGTCACGCCTTCCGGTTCCTCGCCGACCGGGACACGGCGGGTGATCGCCCCGGACGCCAGGTCGAGCACGGACATCTCGGCGGTCTCCTCGTTGGAGACGTAGAGCGTGCGGCCATCCGGCGACAGGTCGAAGCTCTCGGGATCCTGACCGCTGGGCAGCGTCCGAACCAGCCTGCGGGTCGCGAGATCGACGACGCCGATGCCGTCTGCGGCGCGATCGGGGGGCGGGAGGGTCGACTCGTCGACGCCGGGCGGCGCGATCGGCGACCCCGACAATGCCACCAGCAGGCGGGCGCCGTCCTTCGACAGGCGCAAGCCGCGGGGCCGCTTGCCGACGTCGATGGTGGCTTCGACCTGGCCGGTGGCCGGGTCGAGGACGACCACCGTGCCGGCGGTTTCGTTGGACACGTAGACGCGCGACCCGCGTGGTGCCGGTGGGTCGACGCGCTCGGTACCGGTCCGGTCGGACCCGGTCCGGTCGGACCCGGGGCGCTCGGGCGAGCGGCCGCAACCGCTCGCCACGGTGGCGAGCAGCAACAAGGCCGCTCCGACCGCGGCCGGATGTCGCGCGGTAATCGTCACGTCGCTACTCGTACAGCGCGAAGGCGTACAGCGTGTCGCCCGACGCCACCAGGATGTGCTGCCGTCCGTCGAGCATGTAGGTGATCGGCGCGTTGCTGACACCACCGATCCGCGAATGCCACAGCGGCACCCCGGTCACGGCGTCGTAGGCGACGAAGTTGCCGCCGGCATCGCCCGAGAAGACCAGTTTGCCCGCGGTCGTCAGCAGCCCGCCGCCGCCACCGCCGAAGCCACCCGGGTACGGCCGCCGCCAGGCGATCTTGCCGGTCGCCGGCTCGATCGCGGTCAGGAAGTTGCCACCGGAGCCGACCTGGATTTCGTCCTTGCCGCCGAGGCCCATCGAGCCGCGTGGGTCCGGCTCGGTCAGGTAGTAGATCGCGTAGCCGTTCTTCTCGGCGACATAGAACAGCCCGGTGTCGGGCGAGTACGCTGGTGGTTCCCAGTTGACGGTGCCGCCGGAAGTCGGAGAGGTCAACGCACCGGGGATTGTCGGATCCTTGATCGGGTCACGCCGCAGGTAGCCCTTCGTGTCGATGGACTTGACCCAGTTGGTCGCCGAGCCATAGCGGGTCGTCACCAGGTGTTCGCCGGTGACGCGATCGAGCGTGAAGAAGTAGCCGTTGCGCGCCGCGGTCGAGACCAGCTTGCGCGGTCTGCCGTTGACCACCGTGTCGATCAGGATCGGCGTCTGCGCCGAGTCCCAGTCGTGCATGTCGTGTGGCGAGGTCTGGAAGTACCACGCCATCGTGCCGGTCTCGACGTTCACCGCGATCAGCGAGCAGGTGAACAGATTGTCGCCGTCGCCGCGCCCCGCGGTGTACGCGGGGATCGGGTTGCCGGTGCCGAAGATGTACAGCTTGGTGTCGGGATCGTAGACGCCGGGCAGCCACGGGTGGCCGCCGCCGTACCTGGCCGACTCGAGATTGGGCCAGGTGTCCAGGCCGGGATCGCCGGCTTTCATCGGCACGGTGTAGAGACGCCACTGCACCTGGCCGGTCTCGGCGTCGAACGACTGCACGTAACCTGGCGAATCGAGGTCGTTGCCGGTGCCGAGCAGCACGTGGTTGCCAATCACGATCGGCGCCATCGTGGAGAAGTACTGCTGCGTGAAGTCGGCGTGGACCTTGTTCCAGCGCTCCTTGCCGGTTTTGGCATCGAGCGAGACGAAGTAGTTGTCGGGCGTCACGAAGTACAGATAGTTGTTCCACAGCCCGGCGCCGCGATTGGCGATCGGCGTGCTGCCCTTGGTGCGCCAGAAGTAGTGCCACAGTTCGCGGCCGTCGCGCGCGTCGAGCGCCCAGGCGTTGTCGGGCGAGGTCACGTAGAGCGCGCCGTTGACCATCAGCGGCGTGCCTTTGACGTTGGCCGGCACCGCGGGGAAATCGGCCGGGCCCTCGCCGCCGACGATCACCGGCGGGCCACCACCGAAACCGCGTCGGCCGGCTCCCGTTCCGGCGTTGACCCTGGCCGTCCACGCCAGGCCCAGCCGCTTGACTGTGGTCTGGTCGATCTGGGTCAACGAGCTGTAGCGCTTGCCGGAGTAGTCGCCGGAGTAGG
>JACDAO010000509.1 GCA_013695405.1 Acidobacteriota bacterium
GTGGTGTTCCTGATCGACGTCAGCGGCAGCATGGCGCCGTGCATTGATGCACTGCGCAGCAACATCGAAGCGTTCATCCAGACCCTCAGCGCGGGCGACCCCAGCAATGCCAACGCCGCGCCGGTGCGCGACTGGCGCGCCAAGGTGGTCGGCTATCGCGACATCGAGGCCGCGCCGAGCGAAGGCGTGGAGTGGCTCGAAGATCAGCCGTTCGTGCGCGACGCCGCAGCGCTGAAGGCGCAGCTCGCCGCGCTCAAGGCCGAGGGCGGCGGCGACGAGCCCGAATCGCTGCTCGACGCGCTGTACAAGGTGGCCACCATGGAAGCGTCCCCCAGGGGCTCGCAGTCCGAGGACCCCGGCAAGTGGCGCTATCGCAGCGACGCCGCGCGGGTGGTGGTGGTGTTCACCGACGCCTCCTTCAAGGAGACCATGAGCATCCCCGAGGCCAAGGGTGGCGCCCTGCAGGACGTCGCCAACGTCGTCATGGCCAATCGCATCATCCTGAGCCTGTTCGCCCCGAACTTCGAGGGCTACGACCGACTCAGCCAGATCGACAAGAGCGAGTGGGAAGTGGTCGAGTACGAGGGACTGAGCGCCCAGGAGGCACTGCAGAAGTTCACCTCGGATCCGGCCAACTTCCGCACCACCCTGAAGCAGCTCGCGGCCAGCGTGTCGCGATCCGCGGAAACCGTGGCGCTCTGAGGCGGTCGGGGACACACGCGCGATGGCGAAGAAGCTCAGGGTTGGTGACACGGTTCGCGGCTACCGTGTCACCAAAGTGCTCGGCCCGGGGATGATGGCGATCTCGTACGCGGCGGAGGGACCAGGCGGCTCGAAGGTCTTTCTCAAGCAGTACAAGTCGCCGACGCCCGCCGTCGTCTGGTACCCGCAGTTCGTGGATTACCAGCAGGAGCTGTCGCGACGCGTCGAGGCCGGCAAGGCCGCACGCTACGCGATTCGACTGATCGATGCCTTCGAGGAAACCTGGGGCGGACGTACCTACTTCGCCGCCTACGAGTTCGTGTCCGACGGGCGCGGGCTCGACCAGATGCTCGAGGAGGAGCACGAGATCCATCGCCGCACCCGGGTGGCGCCGACGCGAGACCCGGCGGTGTGGGCCAGGCACGTCACCTGGGCCAAGGTGTTCATGGCGGCGGTCGCCGCGCTGCACGAGTCCAAGGTAATCCACGCCGACCTCAAGCCTGGTAACGCGCTGCTGGTGGCTGATCCGTCGCTCGACGCGGGCTACCAGCTCAAGTTGATCGACACGGACTTCTCCCTGCTGGCCGACCGCAAGGCGCCGTGGCATGGCTTCCAGGGCTACATCGGCACCGACAACTACCGCTCGATCGAACACATGGCGCGTGGTTTCGTCCCGGTGCTGGCGTCCGACATCTTCACGTGCGGGCTGATCCTGTACGAGTTGCTGGTGGGCGTGCATCCGTACTGGGAGGACGACCAGGCCGAGTACGCCAAGCGCGCGCGAGCGTATGCGATTACTCCGCCGGCGCTGCAGGGCACGATGCCGGCACCAGCCCGCAATGCCGACGTCAGCGCGATGCTGCACCGCTGCCTGTCCCCCGATCCAGCAGCACGGCCGACCGCGCAGGAGGTCCGTGCGGCACTGAGCGGCCGGGCTCCAAAGGTGGCGGAGCGGCCCTCGCCTGCTGCGGTCAAGGCGGCGCCCGTGAGCGGCCCGCCAACCGCCAGCACGGCCAGGACGAAGCCAGCGAGCCCCGCGGCGGGGAGCGCACTCACGTCGGACACCATCCAGTTGGTGGCAAGCGGTGGCGCGTCGCTGGACATCCGGATACGCACCGAACTGGGCAAGGCGCTGCTTGGTCGGCTGGGCGCCGATGCGGAGTTCTGGGATGCGGCGCAGTGCACCGTGGAGCGTCGCGCGGACGGGCAATGGGTGGTCGCCCCGGCGCCAGGCACCGTCAACGAAACGCTGATCAACGGCGCGGCAGTAACCGCCCCGCATCCTTTGCGCGACGGCGACGTGCTCGCTGTCGGGCGCAGCGCCAAGGGCGTCAGCAAGCTCCCCCTCACCGCCCGTGCCGGTTGATCGTGCCGGTTGATCAGGGCGACAGCGCGCTTCCGCCGGACGACATGCGCAGGGACGCTCCCATGGATGGAGAACTGGTCGAGCCGCCGGAGCCCGAGGATGCCGCGACGTCCGCGGAAGTGCCCGCGCCGCCCGCGCCAGTCGAGGGTGAACTGCAGGAGGCTCCAGCAGCGGATGCCGACGCGCCTGCTCCTCCTTCTCTGATTCCGATTCCACCCGTCGTCGACGTCCACGACCTCGCCTGGGATGACATCGTGGCGTCACTGCAGGTGCGCGCGCTGCGTGGGCGGATGCGGGCGACCGTCGAGCAGCTCGAGGCACGGCTGGATTCGGAAGGCGGCCTGCCGTTGCTGTTCGATGAGCATCGGGCCAGTCCCGACGATCGAGCGCTGCAGCTGACAACGGTCAGCGACGCTCCGATCTGGTTCATCGGCGACATCCATGGCGATCTGCTGGCGCTCGATGCTGCGCTGGCCTTGATCGACCGCGAGGCGGCGCGCGAGCACGCGCGCCCGCGCATCGTCCTGCTCGGAGATTTGTTCGACGATGGCGGGTATGAGCTGGAGACGCTGTTGCGGATCTTCGAGCTGATGCTCGAGCACTCGCCGTCCGTTTGCCTCCTGGCCGGCAATCATGACGAGGCGCTTGGCTACAACGGGGCGCGTTTCACGGCCACCGTCTCGCCGTCGGACTTCTCCGACCTGCTCAATGCCAACCTGGCGCACGAATGGATTGGGCGTACCGGCAAGCTCGCCGTGCGGCTGGTGGCGCAGGCGCCTCGCGCCTTGTTCTTCCCCGACGGTCTGCTGGCCGTCCACGGCGGCTTTCCGCTCACCGATCTGCACGAGGCGCTGGCGCAGACGGGCAACTGGAACCATCCGCAGTGCCTGACCGATTTCGTCTGGTCGCGCGCGCATCCGCGCGCCAGACGCAAGATGCCGAACCGCACGACGCGAGGCAGTCAGTTCGGCTACGAGGATTTCGCGGCGTTCTGCGCGTTGAGTGCCACGCTCGGCCGGCCGGTCACGCACATGGTGCGCGGGCACGACCACGTCGACGAGCGCTACGAGATCTACCCGGCCTACGCCGACCACCCCGTGCTGACCACGGTGGCACTGTCGCGCCGGCTGGTGCGCGAGTTGTTCGGGCCGTTCGTCCGCGTCCCCACGGTCGCGCGATGGGTGCGAGGATCACTCCCGCAGGTTTACCGGCTGCACATCCCGGAGGCGCATATTCGCAGCTGTTACCCGGAGGCGATTGGCGAGGATGAGCCGCCGACCTCGACAACGGGCGGGGCGACGTGAGCGGCGTCGTTTTGCGCTGCCGCACCTGCGGCACGACCCAGGATCATCCGGGCGAGTGCGACGCCTGCTCGGAGGGTCCGGTCGCGTACTTCTGCGGCGATCACAGTCCGGGGCTGTGGCTCGACGGGCCGGTGTGCGGCACCTGCGGCGCACGCTACGGCGATGCGCGAGCCAAGCCGGCCCCACCGGCGTCGCGAACGTCGTCGTCGATTCCACGCTCCGGGACGCGCCGGTCCTCGTCGACTCGCGCGACGTCGAGTCCCGCGCGGCCAGCAAGTCCGGGCGTCCGGCGTATTCCGACGACCGCTACTCCGCCACTCCCGGGCAGAGTCACCGACCCCGACGAGGCGCCGGACACGCCGTCGCTGGCAGACCTGCTCGTGGACATGGCGGAGGAAGGCCGGCGTGCGCGAGGCATTCCCGAGGAGATGCCGCCGTGGGCGTCGACGGCGCCGCCGCGCGCGGCTGTGCCGATCTTCGGATGCCTGTTCCGCCTGTTCCTCTTGCTGGTGCTGCTGGCGCTGGTAGCGGTCGCCGCCGTGTCGCTGCTCCTCAGTGGCGCGTTTTGAGCGCGCTCTACGCGGCTCGTGAGGTTCATCCTCTGGGCCTCACGCACATAACTTGAGCAGCCTTTTCGGTCAGACCGAGGGAGTACTGGCGGCTGACATTCCGGCCTGAGGGCGACGAGGTCCCCGACGTGGACTTCGAGGACTACCACTGAGCGAGGAGACGCGTCATGCGTATGCATTCCCCGCCGCACCCCGGCGAGTTCATCAAGACCGAGATGATCGAGCCGCTGGATTTGACGGTCTCGGCGGCAGCGAGGGTGCTGGGCGTGTCGCGACCGGCGCTTTCGACATCGCTGAACGGGCGCTCGGACCTGTCGGGCGACATGGCCCTGCGGATGCAGAAAGCATTCGGCGTGAGATGGACACGCTGATGCGCATGCAGTCGGCGTGGGACATCGAGCAGACCCGGACGCGTGCGGCCTCGATCAAGGTCCGTCGCTACGATGTGACCGCCTGACCTTGGCACCCGCAACGCTGACGATCTCAAGCCACCTCGTAGACTTCGCGCCGGCATCCCCGATCGCTGACTCCCGCAAGCCGGTCCGTTACTGCAAGGTGGCGCAGGGCTCGCACCGCCCGGCGAACGGCGTCACGCTCGACCACGCGGGGCGTCGACCGCTCACCCGCGCTTTGGCGTCAGGACCTGCCCGTAACGAGCGTCATCGCGTTGTGGGAGCGACGCGTACGGCGTCGGCGATGCCGTGGACGGCCTTGTCGAGGAGCTTCACGCCGATGGTGTCGCCGCGCATGTGCCCCATGCGGACGATGACCAGGTCGCGCGACGGGACGATGATCACGCGCTGGCCGCCAGCGCCCGCTCCGCCGCGGCGAGTGGAACGACTACGAGATCCGCTGCGAGGGTTACCGGGGCGTCGCCGCGATCAACGGCACGCAGACGGTGGAGTACACCGAACCCGACGCGTCGATTCCACAGCGCGGACGCATCGCGCTGCAGGTGCACGGCGGGGGCAAGGTGGAGGTGTGGTATCGGCAGGTGCGCGTGCGGTCGTTGCGGTGAGCGCGGTGGCGGCGGCGGTGTCGACACGAATCGCTCGGTAGACCCGGGATCTGGCTGAGAACGACAGCACGGCACGGTGGATTCGAAGGCCGCTGATTCCGCCTACGGACGGCAAGGCGGCGGTACGGCAATCAACGCGAGGTGCCCCAGTCCATCGCGACGTCGGCGACCAGCCCGAACGGCTTGAACGCCCCCCCCGGCCGACCGCGCGTGGCGTCGACGATCATCACGCCGCCGGTTCCCGAGATCACCGCGACCCGCCCGTCCGGCGACAGCTCGGCGCGGTCGAAGTTGCCCGTCGCGGCGGTGGCCACGTCGGCGCCCTTCTGGTGTGTCGCGAGGTCCACAGTCTGCACCGCCGACGCCGACGGCACCAGCGCCACCGAGGCCCCGGGCATGAAGAGGACCGTGAACCCGCCGGCAGGCACTTTCTGGAGGATCTCTCCGCTCCTGCCGTCGATCACCGTGACGTCCGAGGTCTGGCTGTTCGATGCATACACGGCCTTGCCGTCTGGACGAATGGCCAACGTGCCGCGCGGCGGCTCGAGCGTGTAGTCGGCGTACGCATGGTAGGACCGGCCTTCCCGTCTCGCCTCGTTCTCGGCCTCGAGCCGTGCCGTCTCGGTTTTCAGCCCGGACTCCAGCGCCAGCAGCATCTTCGTGCCCATGCGGCCGGTACGGACGTCCGCGAGCCGCTGACCGGTCACGAGGTCGAACGTCTTGAAGTACTCGCCATTGAGCATGTACAGCCGGCTGCCGTCGGGGCTGACGCGCAGTTCCTCGCCCCACGTCTTGAACGTCAGCGGCGGCGTCGGCGTGAGGTCGGGGAGTGTCACCTTCGCGAAACTGTTCGTGCCCATGACGTACAACGTCGTGCCGTCGGTGCTGGCCCGCAGCCACACGGGCGACGTGCCGACCGAGACCGGCGGACTCGGCGCCGCTCCCCGGATCACACGAAGCTCGCCGGGCCGATCGCGATTGGCCGGCCCCTTCACGGGCGGGCCGTCGCTCAACACGAAGAGCTGCTTCGTGCGATCGTCGAGCACGAGCCCGCGCGGATTCGAGCCGACATCGACGACGCCCTGCGCGGCGCGCGTGGCCATGGACACGACGTGGAGCTGGCCGTTGACGTTCTTGTCGGGATTATTGTTCGGCCGCCCGCGGTCCAGCAGGTACAGGGACTGACCATCAGGCGCGAGGACGGGGCTGCCAGGATCGCCGTCCAGCGGCACGGTCGCCACCACGGTGCCCGCCGCGACGTCGAGAAAACGCAGTTCTGCCGGGAGCACCGTGTTCTTGCTCGCTTCCTCGCGCGCCGAGAGCACGACGGCGGTGCGGCCGTCGGGCGTCGCCAGGAAAGCGGTCGCGCGCCGCGGCAGCTCGATGCGCGACAGCACCTTCGCGCTTCCGACGTCCACCGTGACGACCTCGCGCGGCAGGCTGTCGGCCGGCGCACGCGCCTGAAACCCGCGCCCGACGACCGACAACCGCTCACCGTCGGCCGACAGCATCGTCATCGGCTCCAGGCCCCATCCGAGTTCGACACGCCCCTGTACCGCCAGCGTTCGCCCGTCGAGAATCGTCACCGCTGCCCGCGTTTTGGCCTGGTAACCGTTGTCGCCCGCGTCGCGGCCTTCCCCGCGGTCCAGCACGAGCAACCGCCGTCGGTCGCCCGTCATCAACAAGGTGGAAGGCCTCCCCTGGAGCGAGGCCGTCTGTGAGGCGCGACCGCTGGGCACATCCAGAGCTGTGACGGTCCGTGCCTGCTGATCCAAGACCATCACGCGTGGCGACGGCGCCTGCGCCGAGGTCCCGTGTACGGATCCAGCCACGATGCTCGCGACAACGATCGTCCTGATGCCCTTGGTCATGCCGCCTCCAGCGAGAGTGCGCACACCTGCGGACGGCCCCGCGCGCACGCCGCGCGTAGCGTCCGCACTACTCAGCAAGTGGAGCCCTACCGCACATAACGGAGCGGGGTGCGACCGCCGAACAGTGAACACCGGCGGGAGGGCGGCCGACGTGCCGCTGGCCAGCGATGCGACTGGGCGCCCGGCCCCGCGCATGAACGGGTGAAACTCATTGTCGGGACCTGCTCATGCGCAGGCCGTGGCGACGACACGGGTACGGTGCGCACCTGCCTGGCCGGCTTCGAGCGGATCGGCGTCCGCTACTTCTTCACGCTGCTCCTGTTCGCGAAGATCGCGGTATCGGCCTGCGCCTCGATCTCCGCTAAGGAACCAGGCCAGATCCGAGACCACCCGCGGGGCCACGACCGCGCTGACAAACCAGGCGGTGAGCAGCACGACGAGCGCCAGCCGCGAGGACGACGCCCACGCCGATACCCAGAGCGCGAGCGCCGCGATGACGGCGAAGTAGCCGAGATAC
>JACDAO010000526.1 GCA_013695405.1 Acidobacteriota bacterium
CCGCCGGACTCGATCGTCAGGTCCGTCCAGACGCGCGCATCACCACCGCATGGAGCGCCGCGATGGGTCAGCAGTTGCTCACGCGGTACGGAGTCGTGACCCGCGAACTCGGCGGCGCCGAGAGCCTGCCCGGCGGCTTCTCGGCCATCTACGACGTGTTCCGGACGCTCGAGGAGAGCGGGCGGATCCGTCGCGGCTACTTCGTCAGCGGCGTCGGCGCGATGCAGTTCGCGGCGCCGGCCGCGGTCGACCTGCTGCGGGCGCTGCGGACGCCGCCCGACAGCGCCGAGGTCGCCATCCTGGCGGCCACCGACCCGGCCAACCCGTACGGGGCCCTGGTCAAGTGGCCCGATCCGCCTCCAGGGATCAGCGGCCGTGGGCCGACCCGCAGCGTCGGCGCCCGGGTCGTGATGGTCGACGGCCATCTCACCGCCTGGATTGCTCGCGCGATGCGGTCGCTGGTGGTCTGGTTGCCCGAGCACGAGCCCGAGCGCAGCCGCCACGCCGAGGCGCTGGCGCGCGCGCTGCCAGTCACCGGCACCGACCTCGAACGCCGCTCGGCATCGGTGGTGGTGCACGAGGTGAACGGCCAGCCGGCGCTCGACGCGCCGATCCGGCCCTACCTGGAGGCCGCAGGATTCGTCGCCACCTCGCAGGGCCTGCAGTTGCGGGACGCGTCGGCGCAGGGCGCCGCACTGCCGCGGCAGCGACGGCCAGGCCGTTGGCAGGATGCTGGCGAACCGGCCGAGCGCGTCAACGATCTCCCCGACCTGCCCAACGGCGACGTGGCCCCGTTGCGCTGGCCTCGCCGCAGCACGTAGATGCCCGAGGGCGATACCATCTTCCGGGCCGCGCGTACCCTGGACCGCGCGCTCGCCGGTCAGGTCGTGACGCGTTTCGAGACGCAGTATGCGCAGATCGCCCGCGTCCACGACGACGCGCCGATCACCGGCCGGACCGTCGAGCAGGTCGAGGCGCGCGGCAAGCACCTGCTGATGTTCTTCTCGGCGCCGCGTGCCGAGGCGGCGATTGCCGGTGCGGGGCCGGTCATCCTGCGCACCCACATGATGATGTCCGGCTCGTGGCACATCTACCGGATCGGCGAGCCGTGGCAGCGGTCGCCGACCGGCGCCCGCCTGGTGGTGGGCACCGCGGGCTACGTCGCAGTCGGCTTCAACGTGCCGGTGGCCGAGTTCATCGAGCGTGACGAACTCGAGACCAGCGAGGCGATTGGCCGGCTCGGCCCCGACGTGCTCGGCGTCGAGTTCGACGTCAGTGACGCGGCGGCCAAACTGGCGCGCAGCGATCGCGGCACCGCCGCCGACGCCCTGCTCGACCAGCGCGCGGTGGCCGGCATCGGCAACGTCTACAAGAGCGAACTGCTGTTCCTGGCACGACTCTGGCCGTTCCTGCCGCCCGACCGGGTCAGCAGCGAGCAGTGGGCGCGCATCGCCCGCGACGCGCGGACGCTGTTGCGCGCCAACGTCGTCGATCCCACCGAGGCCGGCGTGTTCACCTACCGCGGCAACCGCCGCACCACCGGCCGCGCCAACCCGGGACAGAGCCTGTACGTCTACGGACGGCACCGGCAGCCGTGCCGGCGGTGCGGGACCGCCATCCTGATGCGCCACCACGGCGAGCACAACCGCTCGACCTACTGGTGCCCGACGTGCCAGCTCACGGACGCGTAGGGGCCAGCGGCTCCGGGCTGCGGGCTTCAGGCTTCGGGCTCACGGTCCCGGAGGCTCGGGGAGGCGTAGCCGCCGGACTTGTCCGGCGGGCTCCGGGCTGCGCCCGCGCAGCACGGCGAGCGCGCCGAGCCAGGCGACCAGCATCGCCGCGAGCGTGGTCGCCAGCATCGGGCCCGGACGCAGCAGCGGACGGCCCTGTCCGGCCTGCACCAGCAGCACCATCACCAGCCCGAGATACGCCAGGCCAGAGACGCGGACCGCGGCCAGCACGGCGCCAACAGGCCAGCGCCCTACCAGCAGCGTCACCGTCG
>JACDAO010000536.1 GCA_013695405.1 Acidobacteriota bacterium
AGCCACCCCAGGCCTCGAAATGCAGGTCGAGCCCGACGTCCCTGAAGGTCGGGACATCGGGAAAGATCGGCGACGGTCCGTCGCCCATGATGCCGAGCAGTCGCACCGCCCCTCCGCGGACAAGTGCCTGGACCTCGGGGACCGCGGCCATCACGGCGTCGATGTGCCCGCCCAGCAACGCGGTCGTGGCCGGGCCCGACCCCGGAAACGGCGCGAACACGAAGCTCCGCCCCAACTGGCGGCCGAGTGCGAGGATGCCGAGGTGCCAGACGCTGAGCGGACCCGCCGATCCCATCGCGATGCGGGCGCCGCCGCGCGCCGCGGTGACGAACTCCTGCAGCGTCCGGTAGGGTGATGCGGCCGGCACCGCCAACGCCGCGGGCGCGCGATGGTGCCGGGCCAGCAGGTCGAAGTCGTCGGCCGACAGGTCGACGTAGCGCAGGTGCGGAATCACCGCGAGTTCCACCGGAGCGTACCCGATCACGTATCCGTCGGCCGCCGCATGCTTCACGGCCGAGAAGGCAACGGCCCCCATCGCGCCGACGCGGTTCTCGCACAGGACCGGCACGCCGAGCAGGCCGTTGAGGCCGCGTGCGGTGAAGCGGGCCACGGTGTCGGAGATGCCGCCGGGTGCGGCGTGCACGATCACCCGGACTTCGCGCCCCGGCCAGGCCGGGTCGTCTCGACGACACGCGGCGGCGGCCGCCGTCGTGACCGCCACGCACGACTGCAGGAATGCCCGGCGCGTCGCGCCGGTCCCGGCCCCTGCCCCGGTTCCGGACCTGGCCCCGATCGACGAACCCGCCCCGTGTGTCGCCATGACGCTCAGTACGCGAGCCGTCCCGCGCCGGCGGCACGCCCGATCGGGTCGAGCCATCGCCGCGCACCTTCGGCGAACAACGACAGGTCGGACGGCGCCTGGAAGAACAGGAACCCGTCGTCGACGTACTGCGCCAGCGCCTCGGGCGTGGCCGCCGGCCGGCCGACGACCTTGCCGTGACGCACGGCGGCGTCGCGCACCTGCGCCACTGCCGCCAGCACCTCGGGATGCTGGGCGTTGCCACGATGCCCGAGCGAGAACGACAGGTCGCTCGTGCCGACAAACAGCACGTCGATGCCGTCGGTGGCCGCGATCGCATCGACCTGATCGACCGCTGCGGCCTCCTCGATGATCGCCACCACCACGATGTTGTCGTCGGCCGAATCGTAGTACGACGGCACCATCGGCCAGGTGCTGGTGGCGAGTCCCGCGCCCGAGCCGCGTCGGCCGCGCGGCGGGTAGCGGCAGGCCTGCGCTGCCCGCATTGCCAGGTCGGGCGTGCTGGTGAACGGCACGATCACGCCGTGCACGCCGGCGTCGAGGACGCGTTTGGCCAGCCAGGTCTCGCCAATCGGGATGCGCGCGAACGGCACCGCGGGCAAGCCCCGAGAGGTCAGCACCAGGTGACGCAACGTCTCGAGCGTCAGCGGGCTGTGCTCCATCTCGATCCACAGGAAGTCGAAGCCGGCCCGGGCCGCGACCGCCGCGAGGTCGAGGCTGGTTGCGGTGATCGCCACGCCGACCACGAACTCACCGCGTGCCAGCCGGGCGCGCACCGGGTTCTGCCATGGCGTCGTCGCCGCCACGTCGTCGGTCATCGGGCACTGTCCTTCTCGAGCAGCCAGACCTCGGCCACCTGATTGCCGCGGCCGGCGCCGCCCATGCCCTTGTCGATCTGCCAGGTCAGGGTCAGCGCGCCATCGGCGGTCGCGGCGCGCGGGATCGCGAATTCGACCGGCGCCACCGGTTGCGGCTTGGGCATGGGCGGATGCACCTCGTGCGCATCGTCTGCAGTCAGGCGCACCCTGACGTTCTGACTGTAGATGTCGCCAGCGTAGACCACGCGCACCGTGTAGCTGGCGGTGGGATCGAGGCCGTCGTAGCGCATCTGCAAAGCGCCGTCGTAGAACGCCTCGGCATGACTCATCCACGACATCCGCCAGTTCGGCACCGATCCGAACCCGGTCAGGCCCGAATGATACGGGCCGGGGTCCTCACGGAACGGCGGCGGCGCCACCAGGTGCGGCTGTGCCTCGGGGTTGCCGAGGTCGTCGTAGTAGCCGCCCGGGCCAGGGTCGGTCCAGCGCGCCACCCGCTCGAGCGCCGTCAGTCGGGCCCGTTCTGTGGGCAGCGCGCGAATCGCCGCGAACTGCTCGCCCATCCACACGCGATCGTTCAGCGGCGCATCCACCAGATCGAGGTTGGCACCGCGCCCAATGGCAATGGCCCGGTAGAGCGGCACACTGAGCTGCATCTGGACACTCTGGTAGAGAGCCTCGGCAAGTTGGAAGACGCGGGTGCGCAGATCCTGGGCGACCGGCTGCGTCGCCAGGGCGAGCTGCCGCTCCGCATCGGCCATCGCCGCCTGCGAACCGATGCCGGCGGCGCCGGTGAGGGCGCTCAGGGCCTGGCTCTGCGCCTGCTGCTCGTGAATCAACCGTCGACGGACATAGGCGTCGTAGTAGGCGCGATAGAGCGGCTGCTGCAGCCGCCAGTTGAGCAGATCGCGCGGCGCGGCCGACCGCTCCATCGCCTGGAACCTGGCCAGCGTCCGCTCCACCCCGGTGTTGCCGATCAACGACCCGCGCCAGTTCTCCTCGAGATTCAGCAGGCCGTCGGCCAGCGTCTCGGTGTACGCCGGACCGACGAAATAGCGCGCGTACTGGCGCAGCACCTCGCGCACGTCAGCATCCGGGTTCCAGCCGAGCGCACTCCAGATGACCTTGTTGACGTCGTCGTTGTTGCCTTCGGAGTAGGTGATGAAGTCGGGCGCCGTCTTGACCCAGCGACGGAACACCGCCGCCTGATCCAGGGGGCGCGGGTTGATCGGCTCGCGCTCGAGCGTGCGCGCGAACGCCACGTCCCAGCCCGGCACCGGATACTCGGCGCGGATCGTGTGCGTGATGTCGGGGTAGCGGCGGAGGCGGTACTGCGCGGGGATGCGCTTGCGGACGGTGTCGAGCGAGTCGCGATTCTGGGGACCGATCGCCAGGCCGGTGAGCCAGGCCGGTTGCCTGGCCATCAGGCCGTAGAAGGTCTCCATCCATTGGGCGGTGAAGCCTTGCGGCGACAGCCACATCGTCAGGCGCGGGTGGAACGTGCGCAGTGAGGCGGTCTGTCGCTCGAGCAGGCCGAACATCGCGGCCGGCTCGGTGTGTCCGGGATCGCCCCCCGGCACGAACACCGCGTCGAGGCGCGGCAACCGCCCGAGCACTCCCGCCCACTCGGTCACGGCCTTCTGGATGTTGGCCTCGCTGGTGTAGTCCTCGTCGAGCGCGGGATACCAGACCCAGACGTCGAGGCCGTACGCGTCGGCCAGCCGCGACATCTCGACCATCATCTCGATCTGCGGCAACTGAAAGTGCGGGCTGTCGGCGTCGTCATCCGAGCGCGGCGGAATCAGTTCGATGGCGTTGGTGCCGAAGACGGCCAGGTCGCGAATGTACTGCTCCCATTGCGGCACGTCCCACGCGTCGTAGGAGTTGGTCTTGGGACGGTACCCGAGCTGGTGGCCACGCACGGCGACGACCGGCGTCTCGGTCAAGTCCAGTGGCGCGCGCAGGAGCACCCGATCACGCGACATCTCGAGCGACCGCAGCAGGCGGCCGATGCCGAACAGCACCCCGCGTTCGTCGGCACCGGCGACCACGACGGTGTCGCGCGTCGAAAGTAGACGGTATCCTTCTGCCCCGGGCGCCGGCGCGGCACCAAGGCGCGTGGCGAGTGCGCCGCGGCGGAGGGTCGCGAGCCGGCCGACCTGGATCGTCGGGCCGGTGGCGGCGCGTTCGCCGATCGACCATCGTGCGCGAGAGCGGCGCGTCACTTCTTCGAGGAGCATCGTCGCGGCGGTGCGCTCGCGCGGACTGGCATCGGCAGCCACGAGGATGGTTGCGGTGGTGAGATCGAGGGACATGTCGGGCGCCGGCGCCTGCGCGAACACAGGCACCGACATCCCCCACAGCCAGAGCAGAAGGGCAACGCACGAGCGGACGGGGGCGAGCATGATGGGTGAAGCCTCCGGAAGGGAGCGCGTCGATGCCAATCTGAAAGACGTTCCATTTTCTACATCATCTGTTTTATAAATGACAACAGCGAACTGCGTTGCCTGGTCACACCCCGGAATCCCGATGCCCCGTCTGACTCCCGAGCAACTCGCCGCGCTGGCGGCGATCGACAGCCCGACCGTCGCCAATGCCATCGAGCGATTCCGCGTCCGCCGCCGCGTCGATGGCTATGCCGACCGCGATCTGCGCTGCGTCTTCCCGCACCTGGGGACGATGCTCGGCTACGCGGTGACGTGTACGGCCGACAGCACCACCGACGGACGGGCCGACGGGGTCGGGCTGCTCGGGTTGTGGGCGGCGCTCGAGGCGGTGCCCGGCCCGACCGTGCTGGTGATCAAGGACATCGGGCCCGACCCGCGGCGGGGCTGTCACATGGGCGAGATCATGGCGACGACCGCCAAGACGCTCGGCGCGATCGGCTGCGTGAGCGACGGCGGCTTGCGCGACCTGCGTGAGGTCGAGGCGCTTGGCGGCTTCCAGTACTTCTGCCCGGGGCTGGTGGTGTCGCACGGGCAGCCGGTGATCGTCGACGTCGGCGTGCCAGTCGAGGTGCATGGCCTGACGATTCACCCCGGCGACCTGTTGCACGGCGACGTCAACGGCCTGCTGGTGGTACCCGACGCGATTGCCGGCGACGTCGCGGCGGCCTGTGCCGAGGTGCGGGCCGAGGAACGCGCGCTGCTCGACCTGATCACGGCGCCGGGCTTCACCGTCGAGAAGCTGCGGGCGTGGCGGTTCACGCACTGAAACCGGCTGAAGGCTACGGCTGAGAGCTACGGGCGACGACCGAGGCTCTTGCGGGTCTGCTCGGCGGCGTCGCGGACCGCGGCGACGATGCGCTTCTGCATCGCCTTGTCGCGCAGCCTCATCTTCGGCAGCGACAGGCTGAGCGCGGCAACCACGACGTCGTCCTGGCCGCTGATCGGGGCGCCGAAGCAGCAGCCTTCGAGGACGCTCTCTTCGGCGTCGGTCGAGTAACCCTGGGCGCGGATTCGCTCGTACTCCTGCTTGAGCGCGACTTCGTCCGTGATGCTGTGCTCGGTGAAGCGATGGTTGCCGTAGCTGCGGCGCAGGCGCTCGGTCACGGCGTCGGGCTGGTAGGCGGTGATCGCCTTGCCAAGCGAGCTGGCGTGCGGCGGCAGGATTCGGCCGACGGTGTTGGCCATGCGAATCAGCTGCGGGCTGTCCAGGGTCGCCACCACTTCGATGCGGTTGTCGAAGTGCATCGCCAGGGTGATGGTCTCGCCGAACTCATGGCTCAGCGCACGCATCGGCGGCAGCGCAGCGTCGACCATGTCGGTGACGCGCTTGCCGTCGCCCCAGACGCGCAGATCTGCCGAGAGCCGGTAGGCGCCATCGGCAGTGCGTTCGATGTAGCTGGAGACCTCGAGCGTGTGCAGCAGCCGGAACACCGAACTCTTGGCCAGCCCGACGTGGCTGGCGAGTTCGGCCAGGCCGAGCGGCGCCTCGCTCGTGCGCAGCACCGCCAGAATCTCGAGCGCCCGACCGATGACCTTCGAGTAGTACTTGTCGTTGCGTGGACGGGAGGCCGTCTTCCGGGGTGCGGCGGCAGGGGAACGTGGCATGAGCCTGGGCAACTGAACGCTGGCATTGTAGACCACAGGAGACACCCGAGATGCGTCATCACCTGATTGCGTGCGCCGTGGCGGCGCTGGCCGTCGTCGGCGTCCCTGACGTCCTCGATGCGGCCGACCCGGTCATCACTCGCGTCTTCGGACCCGAGACCCCGACCGGCCCCTACAAGCACCCGGCCTGCCTGACCGAGTTGTCCAACGGCGATCTGTATCTGGTGTACTACGGCGGCCAGGGCGAATATGCCAGAGATACGACGGTGTTCGGCGCCCGGCTCGCGAAGGGCACCACGGCCTGGTCCAGTCCCCAACCAATCGCCCACGATCCATTCCGATCGGTCGGCAACGGGGTCATCTGGCAGGCACCCGACGAGGTGGTGTGGCTGTTCTACGTGGTGCGCTTCGGCGACACCTGGGGCACCTCGCGAATCCAGGCGAAGGTCTCGAAGGATCAGGCACGAACCTGGTCTGACGCGTTCCCGGTGGCGCTGGAAGCCGGGATGATGGTGCGCAACCGGCCGATCGTGCTGCACGACGGCAGTTACCTGCTGCCGGTGTACTTCGAGGACGGCGCCGACCCCGAACTGGTGGGCCCGAAGAGCACGTCGCGATTCATGCGTTTCGACCCGCAGGCACAGATCTGGACGACGCTCGGGGACGTGGCGTCGGCGAAAGGCAACATCCAGCCGGCCGTCGTGGAACTCGCACCCGATCATCTGGTGGCCTACGCGCGACGCGGTGGCAACTACGCGCCGACCACCACTGGCTGGCTGGTGCGATCCGAATCACGCGATGGCGGCAAGACCTGGAGCGCCGGCACCGACTCCCCCTTCCCCAACCCGAACTCGGCGGTGGACTTCCTGAAGTTGCGGTCGGGCGCGCTGGTGCTGGTCTACAACGACCACATGTGGAAGCGCACACCGCTGATGCTCGCCATGTCCACCGACGCCGATCGCAGCTATCCGCATCGGCGCGCCCTGGCCACCGGTGACAACAGCTACGCCTACCCGATTGCGTTCCAGGCTGCGGATGGCCGCATTCACCTGGTGTAC
Source organism: Acidobacteriota bacterium (assembly GCA_013695405.1). Lineage (GTDB taxonomy): Bacteria > Acidobacteriota > Vicinamibacteria > Vicinamibacterales > Vicinamibacteraceae > Luteitalea. The sequence continues at coordinate 6,749 of JACDAO010000536.1, forward strand.
ACCTCCGATTCGCGAAAGGTCATCAACCATGCGGTGGTCGACGAGGCGTGGATCCGGGACGCCCCACCAGCTCAGTAAGCGGCCGCCCGCTATACTTCGGACGTGTCTGTCCCGGCCGTCTCGCTCGACGGCGTGTCGAAGCGCTTCACGCTGTACCACCAGGGCGGTGGCGGCCTCAAGGAGCGCCTGCTCGGCCTGGTCGGGGGGCGTCGTGACACGCGCGAGACGTTCTGGGCGCTGCAGGACATCAGCCT
>JACDAO010000787.1 GCA_013695405.1 Acidobacteriota bacterium
TGTTGATGCGGCCATCGCCATTGGAGTCCTTTGGTGGCAGGCCGATCACCGCATTGGCATTGACCAGCGCGACGGTGGTGCTCACGCTGTTGAGCAGCGGGGCTCTTGCAGCAGAGAGGTCCGTGCGCAGCTCGGCGACCAGGGCCTCCCGCAAGTTTGCAGGGATGGCCTCGCTGTCGATGTGCAGCCCGTTCTGCAGCGCGCGCACCGGCGTGAAGTTCGACGCGATCATGCCGGCCGGCAGTCGAACTGCATCGGTCCAGAATCGTTCGTTCCCGAACGTCTCGAACCGGAACACGTCGCGTCCCGCCCCAGCATTCCCGGTCTGGTGGACGTTCGGATTGGTCGAGAACCTCGGGCCGTCTGACTGCGCCAGCAGATAGCCTGCAAGGCCAAGGCACCACACCACGACGACGGCAGCGGTCCAGCGCGAATACCGGTCGAAGCTGGCAACGTCAAAGCGCCTCATGAGAGTTCTCCTCACCAATCCAACAGACCGCCGCTTGCCGACCGACGAACCCGGCAGCTAGAAGCGAATGGTCAGCCCGGCAGTCGCGCGCCAGAAACTCAGCTTCTCGTTTCCCAGGTTGAAGAACTCGCTTTCGCCATCCAGCACTCGCAGACTCCTGAAGTACCGGACGTCACCCCGCACGCCGAGGTGATCTGTGACCATACTAAGCAGGCCGCCGCCGACGTTGAACCCGACGCTGCCTTCGTTCGCCCGGATGAAGCCACTGTCGCCGCCGATACGGGCGCGTACCCATCCGGCGCCCGCGGCACCGTAGGGGCGCAAGCGTCCCAACCCACCGAATGGCACACCGACGAGGCCGTTGAACATGACTGTCGTGACGCTGGACTCACCGAGAAGGAAATCGGGGACATCGGTGACCCCGTAGAAGCCCGGCCGATGGCTGACATCGACTTCGACCCCGATGACCGTTCCCATCCAGCCGACCGAGGCCCCGACGTCGAGCTTCGGAGCCTGCGCCACACCGTCGCCGAAGGCGGCGCCGATGAATGGGGTCAGGAGCAGCTCGGCCCTGACCTCGCCTGGCATGAGCAGCATGTACAGAAGACCCACAACGACGAGCGGGCGTGGACGCATCTGCAGGCTCCAGTTCGAAGACGACTCACCGCGGGTCCAGAATCAGGCAGAGTTCCGACATCACCTGTTAGTACGCAGGGTATTCATGAAAGCTCGCGCCGTGGTCGCGAATTAGTCACAAAAGTGTCACGACCTGCCATTCTTGAAGGACGATGGCAAAAAGATGTCATTGTGCGACGTCGCAATTGCAGCGGCCGGACACCGTGGCAGCCCATCGATGTTGTTCAGCTTCAGCGCCTGCGACTCGTGTCGAGGGGTTCGGTAGAACCATCGTCGTCAAAGAAGGAGCCGGTACATGAATTCTGCAGCGTGGCGTCGTTTGTCTCCAGCAGCGTGCCTTCTCCCGCTGAGCGTGCTGTGCGTTGGTGCCGCGATCACCGCACAGTCGCGTCCAGCGGGCACACAGCGCGCTGCGGCGAGCGAGAAAGCAAGCGTCGCGTCCGGCCGCGACGTCTTCCGCTTCGAGACGTTTGGCAACGAGGGGTTCTGGACCGACGCGATGCGCATGCCCAAGGGTGTGCTCGACGCGAAACTGACGCCGCTGCAGGCGCTCGAGGCCGGGCTGCTTGTGGATATCGAGGCGGTACCTGTATCGATTCGAGATGTCCTGGCGCGTGAACTGAAGACCGATCGATCGCCAGCCCAGGCGCCAATGCTGCACGACGTGAAGACCACCGTCATGCTGATTGAAGCCAATGCGGTCGTCGGCATTGTGCCGAAGGACTCCAACGGCGACGGGCGGATGAACCTCGCGTCCGGAGACAAGGTGGGCGTGACGTGCGCGATCTGTCATACCGAAACGGACAAGTCGGTCTTCGCCGTGCCCAACGCCGGATCGATAGGGCGGCGAATCGATGGCATCGCATCGGTCAACCTCAACGTCGGCAAGTTGCTGGCCACGGCCGCGAACTCGCGCGCCTACTACCCGAACCTGCAACTCACACTCGGGGGCAAGACCATCGGCCGCGCGCCCACTGGGTTGACGCCTGACTCGTCGGAAGCAGACGTCGACGCCTACCTGTCGAATCCGACCTTCTATCCGGTCGGTACGTTCGACGAGACTCAGGACGGGATCGGGAACTCGGTCATGAACACGCCGCTGTTCCGGCAGGACCTGGCCGCGCCGTTCGGCAGCGCGGGCGAGTTTGCGGAGCTTCTCGACATCAGCAATGGCTCGTTCACCACCAACCTGGACCCGACCACGCTGGTCACGCCCGAGGGACGGGCCTTCCTGAAGGCCCGCGCGGGCGTGCTGGGTGAAGAACTGGCCAACAACTACGCGAAGGTTCTGGCCGACACGGGCGTCAAGGGATTTCCGTTCGTGAAGGCCTCGATGACCGGAAAGGTCAACGTCGCCGCGAGCCTGGTCGGGCGGAGGGTGGATGAAAAGAAGCTGCGGGACATGAAGGCGTATCTCGAGAGCTTGCCCGGGCCGGCCGCGCCGAAGGTCGACCAGGCGGCGGCGTCTCGCGGACGTGCCGCGTTCCGCAGCGAGTGCACCAGCTGCCACAATCTCGACCCGAACGCTGCGGTGACGACCCGACTGATCGAGCTCCCGCAGTTGTGGCCTGATTACAAGCCTGAAGTCCTCGCGAAGCGCATGCCGCCCTTCAGTCCGGTGCAGAATTCCCCCGGCAACTACGACGACAAGATGATCGTCGTGGACGCCAGCGACCGCGACAAACGGGGCCATGCCGTGCCGCTCCTGCTCGACGTGGCGCGCAAGGATCGGTTCCTGCACGACGCGTCTGTTCAGGGCCTCGATCGGTTGCTGAATCCGGCGCGCGGAGCGAAGGCTCCCCATCCGTTTTATCTGCAGGACGGAGCGAAGCGCGAGGATATGGTCGCGTATCTGCACAGCCGTCAGACCACACCGCATCGCCCCATGCCGTAACACCGCTGTCACGGGAGGGCCATCTCCGGTTTGGACGCGGCCCTCGACCTTCACCGTCAAGCGTTTCCCTCTAACTGCACGACGGGGGTGAGCAGGCACTATGCACAAT
>JACDAO010000551.1 GCA_013695405.1 Acidobacteriota bacterium
GGGCTAAGGAAGAGGTAGGCGCCGGACTTGTCCGGCGCACGACCTCGGGGGCTCGCGACCCGGGGATCACGACGCCCCGGCTCGCCAGAGACTCGGGTCGAGCAAGTCGCGGAGCCGGGCGGCAGCCTCGACGCGCGGCAGCCGTTGCTGCGCACCACTGCGGAGGTCCTTGACGGCAATCTCCCCCGCCGCGCGCTCGTCGTCGCCCTCGATCACGACCAGCGGCACGCCGGTCGAGGCGGCGTACTTGAACTGTTTGCCGAGCTTGTCGGCGTCCGGATACACCTCGACCCGCAGGTCGCCGGCGCGCAGCGCGTGCGCCAGCACCACCGCGTCGCCGGCGCGGGCCGCCGACCACTGTGCCACCAGCACGTCAGCGCCACCGCGTGCGACGTGCGCAGGAAACATCTCCCGCTCGGTCATCACGACCAGGATGCGTTCCAGGCCTAGCGAAAAGCCGGCCGCCGGCACCTGCTGACCCAGGAACATCCCGACCAGCCGATCGTACCGTCCGCCGCCACCGAGACTGCCGACCAGATCGGGCACGGCCATCTCCATGATGCAGCCGGTGTAATACGACAGTCCACGGGCCAGACTCAGATCGATCCGCAGATGCGCGGAGGCCGGCGTACCCGCGGCGAGCTCGAGCACCCGACGCAGCGTCCCGATGCCGTCCAGCGCGGCGGCATGACTGGCGACGAAGGCCGTGACCCGGTCCAGCACGGCAGCGTTGTGCGACTGGTGGCGCTGCGGATCGGCCGGCCAGTCCGCCTCCGCTGCCTCCGCGGACCGCACCGTCGGCGCCGCCGCGCCGGTGCCTCCATGCGCCAGGATCTCGAGCACGGCCTCCGCCGCGGTCGCGCGCAACCCGCGCTGCTCGTATTCGGCGCGCACCCCGGCAACACCGATCTTGTCCAGCTTGTCCAAGGCCACCAGCGCGTCGCCGTGGCTGGCCGTGGGCACGCCGGCGGTGTCGAGCACACCGCCGAGGATCGCACGGTGATTCAGGCGCAGCACGACGTCGGCGAAGCCCAGCGCCTGCACCGCCTCGCAGGCGGCCGCGCACAATTCAGTCTCGACGACCGGCGAGGTCGAGCCGATCGCGTCGACGTCGCATTGATAGAACTCGCGAAACCGCCCGCGGGCCGGACGATCGGCCCGCCACACCGGCTGGATCTGGTAGCGCTTGAAGAACTTCGGCAGGGTGGCGCGATGTTCGGCGACAACCCGCGACAGCGGCACGGTCAGGTCGTAGCGCAATGCCAGGTCGGCCAGACCGGACGCTTCATGCTCGCCGCGCTTGAGGATCTTGAAGATCAGCTGGTTGCCTTCGTCGCCGTACTTGCCCAGCAGCGTCTCGATGTTCTCGACCGCTGGCGTTTCGAGCGGCTCGAAGCCGTATTTCTCGTAGACGCCGCGGATCACGGCGATCACGTGCGAGCGGCGACGCACGTCGGCGGGCAGGAAGTCCCGCATGCCGCGGGCGGGAGCTGAGGACGCCATGGCGCTGGCGCGGCTAACCGCGCGCCTCGCCTTCCATGTAGTCGAGCCGGTAGCCGACGTACCGGGCGGCGTAGTCGAGAATCGACGCCACTTCGTCGTCGCGCAGCACCCGGCGCACCGTGCCCGGGCTGCCCATCACCAGCGACCGTGCCGGCACCACCTGATCCTCGGTGACCAGCGTGCCGGCCGCGACGATCGAGTCCGGGCCGACCACCGCCCCGTTGAGGACGATCGCGCCCATCCCGATCAGGCAGCGGTCTTCGATGGTGCAGCCGTGGACAATGGCGCCGTGCCCGACCGTCACCTGGTCGCCAATCGAAGTCGGGTGGGTGCCGCGCATGACGTGGACGATCGTCCCGTCCTGCAGGTTGGTCTGCGCGCCGATCCGGATGCGGTGCACGTCGCCTCGAACCACGCACTGCATCCAGATACTGGACTCCGCGCCAATCGTGACGTCACCGATGACCTGGGCACTCTGGTCGACGAAGACGGAGGGGTCGAGCTGTGGCCACTGGCCGCGGTACGGGCGAAGCATGAACCTCGGGATTATACCTGCCCGCCTCGCGTCTGACGGGCTCAGTCCGTCCATCGCTGCTGCGCATGCAATAAATTCTACGCATGATTACCTAACGAAGATAATCTTGACTTACCAAGACCGGCCCGGCAGGATGAACGCATGACGGTGGCGTTCCAAGGCGAACCGGGCGCGTACAGCGAGGCAGCGGGGCAGATCTACGCCCCGGACGCGACGCTGCTGCCGTGCCCGAGCTTCGAGGACGTGTTCGGCGTCGTGGAGTCGGGCGGGGCCGCGCTCGGCATCCTGCCGATCGAGAACTCGATTGGCGGCACCATCCACCGTAACTACGACCTGCTGCTGGCCCACGATCCGACCATCGTCGGCGACCTCGAGCTGCGGGTCGTGCACAGCCTGATTGCCCTGCCAGGTACCTCGCTGGCACAGGTCCGACAGATCTACTCGCACCCGCAGGCGCTGGCCCAGTGCGACCGCTACCTGCGCGGACTGCCGGGCGTCGAAGTGGTCGCGACCTATGACACCGCCGGCAGCGCCAAGCTGATCAAGGACCGGCAACTGACCGATGCCGCGGCGATTGCCTCGGAGCGCGCGGCCGCGGTGTTCGGGCTGCGGGTGCTGCAGACCGGGATTCAGGACTTCGCCGACAACATCACCCGCTTCCTGGTGGTGGCCTCACGCGGGGCCGAGGCACCGACCCGCGCCACCAACAAGACGACGGTGGTGTTCGCACTGCCCAATCAGGCCGGGGCGCTGTTCAAGGCGCTGAGCGTGTTCGCGCTGCGCGACATCGACCTGACCAAGCTCGAGTCGCGGCCGATCCCCGGGCGCCCCTGGGAGTACCTGTTCTATGTCGACCTGGCGGTGGGCGCCGAGGATTTCCGCTGCGCGCGCGCCCTGGCCCACCTGGCCGAGTTCGCGCCGACGCTGCGCAACCTCGGGTCCTACGCCTCGACGTTGTCGACCCGCACCCCGACGCCCGCGGACCCGGTGGTCGCGGCAGGAGAGCCGGCATGAGTGACGTCCTGAAGCACAAGAGCGCGGCCATGACCGATGGCCCCAATCGCGCTCCGGCGCGGGCGATGTTCAAGGCGGTCGGCTTCACCGACGCCGACCTGGCCCGACCGCTGGTCGGCGTGGCCAACACCTGGACCGAGATCGGGCCTTGCAACTTCCATCTCCGCCGCCTCGCCGAGCACGTCAAGGCCGGCATCCGCGCCGGCGGGGGCACGCCGATGGAGTTCAACACCGTGGCGGTCTCCGATGGCATCACCATGGGCGCCGAGGGGATGCGCGCCTCGCTGGTCAGCCGCGAGGTCATCGCCGACTCGATCGAACTGGTCGCCTTCGGGCATCACCTGGATGCGATCGTGATGCTGTGCGGCTGCGACAAGACGATTCCCGGCACGATCATGGCGCTCACCCGCCTGAACATCCCGGGGCTGGTGTTCTACGGCGGCTCGATCGACCCGGGCCACTGGCACGGCCGCGACCTGACCATCCAGGACGTGTTCGAGGGCGTCGGGGCGCACGCGGCGGGCCGCATCTCGCTGACCGAACTGCACGACATCGAGAACCACGCCTGCCCTGGCGCCGGTGCCTGCGGCGGCCAGTTCACCGCCAACACGATGGCTCTGGTCGCCGAGTTCCTCGGCATCACCGTGCCGGGCAGTGCCAGCATCCCAGCCAGCCTGATCGAGAAGGATTCGGCGGCGAAGCAGGCCGGTGAGACGGCGATGTCGCTGTTGCGTCGGGGGGTGCGGCCACGCGATTTGATCACGCGCGCGGCGATCGACAACGCGATTGCCGGCGTGGTCGCGACCGGCGGGTCGACCAACGCGGTGATGCACCTGCTCGCGATCGCCCACGAAGCGCAGGTGCCACTCAGTATCGAGGACTTCAACCCGATTAACGACCGCACCCCGCTGCTGGCTGATCTGAAGCCAGGCGGGCGCTACGTCGCCGCCGACCTGCATCGCGCCGGCGGGGTGCCGCTGGTGTGTCAGCGGTTGGTCGAGGGTGGCGCGCTGGACGGCCGCTGCCCGACCGTCACGGGGCGGACGATCGGCGAGGAGGCCGCGGCCGCGGTCGAGACTCCCGGTCAGGACGTGGTCCGTCCCTTCGACGCGCCGCTCAAGCCGACCGGCGGTTTGCTGGTGCTGCACGGCAACCTCGCGCCCGAGGGCTGTGTGGTCAAGGTGTCGGGTTCGGTGCTGAAGGGCCATCAGGGGCCGGCGCGGGTCTTCGAATGCGAAGAAGATGCCTTTGCCGCCGTCCAGCACGGGGTCATCGTCGCCGGCGACGTGATCGTCATCCGCCACGAGGGCCCGCGCGGCGGTCCCGGCATGCGCGAGATGCTCGGCGTGACCGCGGCGATCATGGGCGCGGGCCTCGGCGAGAGCGTCGCCCTGCTCACCGACGGCCGCTTCTCGGGCGCCACCCGCGGCCTGATGGCCGGCCACGTCGCCCCCGAAGCGGTAGCCGGCGGGCCGATTGCCGCGCTTCGCACCGGCGACGTCGTGACCTTCGATCTCGCCCGGCGCCGCCTCGACGTCGCGCTCTCCGCCGACGAGATCGCCGATCGGCTGGCCGCCTACGTCGTGCCGCCGGCGCGCTACGCCACCGGCGTGATGGCCAAGTACGCCAGCCTGGTGTCGTCGGCCTCGGAGGGCGCAATCACGCGTCCTGCCCCCGCCATGTCCACCCCCATGCACGCGCCGGACAAGTCCGGCGCCTACGTCTTTCCGTGAGCCCTGAGTCATGAGCCGTGAGCCTGTTATGAAGAGAACCGGAGCACAGATCCTGTGGGAAAGCCTGGTGCGCGAAGGCACCACGTGCGTGTTCGGCTATCCCGGTGGGGCGATCCTGCCGGCGTACGACGCCATGCTCGACTTCCCCATTCGCCACATCCTGGTCCGGCACGAGCAGGGCGCCACGCACATGGCCGACGGCTACGCGCGTGCCACCGGGCAGGTCGGGGTGGCGATCGCCACCAGCGGGCCGGGCGCGACCAACATGGTCACCGGCATCGCCACCGCGATGATGGATTCCTCGCCGATCGTCTGCATCACCGGACAGGTCGGCAGCAAGGCGATTGGCTCGGACGCCTTCCAGGAAACCGACATCACCGGGATTACCCTGCCGATCACCAAGCACAACTACCTGGTGACGCGTCCCGAGGACGTCGCCCGGGTGGTCCGCGAGGCGTTCTACGTGGCGCGCTCCGGTCGTCCCGGCCCGGTGCTGATCGACATCACCAAGGACGCGCAGCAGGCCTCCTGCGAGTTCGAGTGGCCCGAGACGCCGAAGCTGCGTGGCTACCGACCGTCGCACCATCCGAGCAGCCGTGAAGTCGACCAGGCGCTCGAGCTGATTCACTCGGCCAAGCGGCCGCTGATCCTCGCCGGCCGCGGCATCCAGTTGTCGAACGCGCGCGAGGCGGTGCTCGCGTTCGCCGAACGCGCCCAGGTGCCGATCGCGATGACCCTGCTCGGGCTCGGCGCAATTCCGGCCAGCCACCCGTTGAACCTCGGGATGATGGGCATGCACGGCGAGGCCTGGGTCAACACCGCGATCCAGGAGGCCGACCTGCTGCTCGCCTTCGGGATGCGCTTCGACGACCGCGTCACCGGCAACGTCAAGACCTACGCGCCCAACGCCAGGAAGATTCACCTCGACATCGACCCGGCTGAGATCAACAAGAACGTCCGCGTCGACCTCGGGCTGATTGGCGATCTGCGCGAGACGCTCGATGCGTTGCAGCCGCAGGTCGAGAGCCGCGACCGCGGCGACTGGCTCGCCTACATCGGCATGTTGAAGGGCGACTCGGCGGTCCGGGACATCCAGAACCTGCCCGACAACGGCCACCTCTACGCGGCTCACGTCATCAACGACATCTGGCGCGAGACCAAGGACCGCGAGACGATCGTGGTCAGCGACGTCGGCCAGCACCAGATGTGGGAAGCGCAGTACTACAAGCACGAGGAACCGCGCTCGCTGATCACCTCGGGCGGCCTCGGCACGATGGGCTTTGCCCTGCCGGCGGCGATCGGCGCCAAGGTCGCACGGCCGGACGCCGAAGTCTGGGTGGTGGTCGGCGACGGCGGCTTCCAGATGACGATGTGCGAGCTGGCGACGATTGCCCAGGAAGGCATCGACATCAACATCGCGGTCATCAACAACGGCTTCCTCGGCATGGTCCGGCAGTGGCAGGAGTTCTTCTACGAGCGCCGCTACGCCGCCACGCCACTGGTCAACCCCGATTTCACCAAGCTGACCGAGGCGTTCGGGCTCAAGGCGCGCCGGGTCACCACCCGCGCCGACGTCATCCCGGCGGTGCGCGAGGCGCGCGCCCATCCGGGCACCGTGCTGCTCGATTTCCGGGTCGAGCAGGAGGACTCTGTCTACCCGATGGTGCCGGCCGGCAACGACCTGCACAACATGATCCGGCGCCCGAGCGCGATCATCGAAACCGGAGCCGACGCATGAACACCTTCGTGGTGCTGGTCGAGGATCACCCGGGCGTGCTGACCCGCGTCAGCGGCCTGATTCGCCGTCGCGGCTTCAACATCGACTCGATCACGGTCGGGCACACCGAGACCCCGGGCGTGTCGAGGATGACGATTGCGGTCGCCGCCGACGAGTTCGGCGCGCGGCGCATCGAAGCCAACCTCTACAAGCTGCTCGAGGTGTTGCGCGTCGACAACGTCTCGCGGCGGCCGTCGATCTTCCGCGAGCTGGCGATCCTCAAGGTGCAGACCTCGCCCGAGACCCGCGCCCAGATCTTCCAGCTCGCTCAGGTCTACCGGGCGCGCATCATCGACGTCTCGCCCGAGTCGCTGGTCATCGAGATCACCGGCAACGAGGACAAGGTCCGCAGCCTGATCGACGTGATGACCCCGTATGGCATCCTCGAACTGGCACGCACCGGCCGCCTCGCGATGCTGCGCGGCACCGGCACCGCCAGCAAACCCCCGGACAACGACGACCAGCCAGCGCTGTTCGAGGCCGACGACGACGGCGTATCTCATTCGGTGTAAGTTCGACTCCCATGCCTGCTCAAATCTTCTACGACACGGACGCCGACCTCTCCCTCATCCAGGCGCGCACGGTGGCCATCATCGGCTACGGCTCGCAGGGACACGCCCACGCCCTGAACCTCAAGGACAGCGGCGTCGACGTGCGCATCGGCCTGCGCGCCGGCAGCGTCTCGGCGGCCAAGGCCGAGGCCACCGGGCTGCGCGTGGTCAGCGTCGCCGAGGCGGCCCGCGAAGCCGACGTGATCATGCTGCTCGCGCCCGACACGGTGCAGCCGTCGCTGTACGAGAACGACGTCCAGCCGCACCTGACCGCCGGCAAGATGCTGATGTTCGCGCACGGCTTCAACATCCGCTACGGGACGATCGTGCCGCCGGCCGACGTCGACGTGACGATGGTGGCGCCCAAGTCGCCGGGCCACCGCGTCCGCGAGGTCTTCGAGGAAGGCGGCGGTGTGCCCGGCCTGGTGGCGGTTCATCAGGATGCGACCGGCCACGCCCGCGCGCTCACCATGTCGTATGCCCGAGGCATCGGCGTCACCCGCGCCGGCGTGATCGAGACGACCTTCACCGAGGAAACCGAGACTGACCTGTTCGGCGAGCAGGCCGTGCTCTGCGGCGGTACCGCCGAACTCGTGAAGGCCGGTTTCGAGACCCTCGTCGAGGCTGGCTACCAGCCCGAGATCGCCTATTTCGAGTGCCTGCACGAGCTCAAACTGATTGTCGACCTGATGTACCGGGGCGGCCTCAACTACATGCGCTACTCGGTCAGCGACACGGCCGAGGCCGGTGACTACACCGCCGGCCCGCGCATCATCACCGCCGAGACCCGCAAGGCGATGAAGCAATTGCTGGCCGAGATCCAAGACGGCACCTTCGCCCGCAACTGGATCGAGGAGAACCAGAAGGGGCGACCATGGTTCAACAAGGTTCGCGCCGACGAACAAACCCAGACGCTCGAGGAAGTCGGCGCCAAGCTGCGCGCGATGATGCCGTTCCTCAATCCCGTGACCCACAAGCCGCAGGAACAGAACGCGCCGGTCCGGGCGTAGACACAGACTGCAACCGTAGGCGCCGGACGTGTCCGGCGCCGATGTTGTCTGCGTGAGTGGCGCGTACAATGCGTCGTGCGTCCACGTCGGTGCGCCGCGGTGATGGTCCTGGTGGGGTCGCTGCAGCCGGCGGCCCCAGCCGCCGTTGCCACCCAGCCCTCCTCCGCACACACCCCGACCATCGACGAACTGATCAACCTCGGCTCGCTGGGCACGCCGGAGCTGTCGCCCGATGGTCGCTGGGTGGCGTACACCGAGTCGATGACCGACTGGGAGCAGGACGCCTTCGTCACCCAGGCCCACGTCATCGACACCAGGACCGGCAACCGCGTCGCGTTGACGCGTGGCACTTCGTCGATCAGCGATCTCGAGTGGTCGCCGGACAGCCACTGGATCACCTTCCTCCGGGCCGTCGACGGCAAGGCGCAGATCCAGGCGATCCGGCCTGACGGCGGCGAAGCGCTGGTGTTGTCCAAGCACCCGGTCGCGATCGGCAATCACGAATGGGCGCCCGATGCGGCGACCATCGTCTACACCGCCCCTGAGGACCGCAGCAGCGGCGACAAGGCGCGCACCGAGGCGTACGGCGACTTCGAGGTCGTGCGCCGCGACTATCAGTACGCGCAACTCTGGACCCTGAGCGTCGCCAGGGCACTGGACGCGCCGATCGCGGGCACGCAGCGGACGCGCGGCAGCGAGCGCCACGTCCAGGGCTTCCAGGTCTCGCCCGACAGCCGGCAGGTCGCCTTCGCGGCGACGCGATCGCCGGACCTGGTGGATGCCGAGTCGTCAGACCTGCACGTCCTGACGCTGGCGGGCGACGAGGTCCGCGCGCTGGTCACCCAGCCCGGCCCGGACAGCGCGCCCAGGTGGTCGCCGGACGGCACCCAGGTGGCGTTCAGCAGCGCGATGCGCCAGCCGCGCTTCTATCACGCGAATCGCCGCGTCGCCGTTGTCGCGGCGACCGGCGGCGCGCCGCGGTCGGTGACCGACGGCCTGGATGAGGATGCGAACCTGCTGGCGTGGACGGCAGGCGGACTCTTCATCACGGCGCTCCAGAAGACGTCCGCGCACCTGTTCCGCGTCGACCCGACGTCCGCGTCGGTCACCCGGGTGTCGGCGCCAGACGGCCTGGCGTTGCTCGATGGATCGCTGACCGGCGATGGCGCGCAGGTCGCGTTCATCGCGTCCTCGGCCTCGTCATTGCCCGAGGTGTTCCTCTCGCCAGTGGCGCGGTTCGCACCGCGCGCGCTGACGCAGCGCAGCACACGCATCCGCGAGTGGCGTCTGGGCCGCCGCGAGGTGGTGCGCTGGACCAGCCAGGACGGCGAACCGATCGAAGGCGTGCTGATCACGCCACCCGACTTCGACCGGTCGCGTCGCTATCCGCTGCTGTGCGTGATTCACGGCGGGCCGACCGGCATCGACCGTCCGACCGCGGTCGACGCCAGGTACTACCCGGTCGACCTCTGGGCAGCTCGCGGCGCCCTAGTGCTGAAGGTCAACTATCGGGGCAGCGCCGGATACGGCCAGCGCTTTCGTCAGCTCAATGTCCGCAACCTGGGCGTCGGCGACGCGTGGGACGTGCTGTCCGGTGTCGACGCGCTGGTCGCGCAAGGCATCGTCGACCCGGCCCGGATCGGGTCGATGGGCTGGAGCCAGGGCGGCTACATCTCGGCGTTCCTGGCCACGGCCTCGGCCCGCTTCCGGGCGATCTCGGTCGGCGCCGGCATCTCCAACTGGGCGACCTATTACTACAACACCGACATCACCCCCTTCACGATGCAGTACCTCGAGGCCGACCCGGTGACCGATCCGGAGGTCTATCGCAAGACGTCGCCGATGACGTACATCAAGGAGGCGCGGACGCCGACGTTGATCCAGCACGGCGAACTCGACCGCCGTGTGCCGATCGCCAACGCCTACGAGTTGCGTCAGGGGCTGCAGGACCGCGACGTGCCGGTGGAGATGATCGTCTACAAAGGCTTCGGCCACGGCATCACCAAACCGAAGGCAATGCGAGCCGTCATGGAGCACAAT
>JACDAO010000560.1 GCA_013695405.1 Acidobacteriota bacterium
GGCGCGACTAGTCGCGCCCGCTGCAACCGGTTCTGTAGTTCGCGAACGTTGCCGGCCCAGCCATGCGCGAGCAACGTCTCCTCGGCGGCGGCGCTCAGCGCGTGACGCCGGCCGCCCGGCGCATGCCGCGCCAACAGCGATCGGGCGATCGGCAGGATGTCGTCACGCCGATCGCGCAGCGGCGGAATGGCCAGCTCGATCACGTTGAGCCGAAAATACAGATCCTCCCGAAACTGGCCCGCCTCTATCGCGTCGGGAAGGTCGACGTTGGTCGCGCAGAGCAGGCGGACGTCGGTGCGGGCCTGGGTGCTCGAGCCGAGCCGTTCGAAGGTGCCGGTCTGCACCACCCGTAACAGCTTGGCCTGGCCCTGCATCGAGAGCGTGCCGATCTCGTCCAGGAACAGGGTGCCGCCGTTGGCGGCTTCGAAGCGTCCGACCCGTCGTCGCACGGCGCCAGTGAACGCGCCGGCCTCGACGCCGAACAGCTCGGCCTCGAGCAGGCTGTCGGGCAGCGCGCCGGCATTGACGGCGATGAACGGCCGGCTGGCACGCCGCGAGTTCGCCTGGATGATCTCGGCGAACTTCTCCTTGCCGACGCCGTTCGGGCCGGTGATCAGCACCGGGACGTCCGCGGTGGCCACCTGCACGGCGAGGTCCACCAGCCGACGCATCACCGCGCTTTCGAAGACGATGCCCCTGAGATCCGGCCCGGCGGCAGCGGCGCGCGCGTCGGTTGCGTGTGACTGGGCGCGCGGCTGGCGTGCGTCGAGCAGGGCTCGCACGCTGGCGACGAGCCGGGCGTCGTCCCACGGCTTGCCGAAGTAGTCGACCGCGCCAGCCTTGACCAGAGACACCGCTCGCTCCAGCGACGTGAACGCGGTCATCAGCAGCACCGGCATGCCGGGATCGACGCTCCTGATCGCGTGAAACAGCGCCGCTCCTTCGTCGCCGGTGGTCTGGCCAGGCGCGAAGTTCATGTCCTGCAGCACCACCCCGACGGCGCCGGTGCGCACCACCGCGAGCGCCTGGGCCGCGTCGCCGGCGACCCGGGTCGGCACGTCGTGCAGCGAGAAGAGCACCTCGAGCGCCTCGGCGACCGGGGCCTGGTCCTCGACGATCAGGCAGGCTAGCGGGCTGCGGGGCACGCGCTCAGAGTACGCCGTCGCCGCTCAGATGTTCCGCGTCGCTTCGGAGGGTGTGACCCGCGCGCCGCGCATCGCCGGCCACAGCGTCGCCAGCAGCCCGGCCGCCCATAGCAGCAGCGCGCCCACCGCCAGCAACTGCGGCGTCATACGAGCGCCGTCGACCTGCGAGAGCAGGGTCAGGTTGAGCGCCACCGACAGGCCGATGCCGAGGGCGATGCCGAGCGTCGTCACGATCCAGTTCTCGATCAGGAAATGCCGCAGGATGTCGCCGCGCCGTGCGCCCAGCGCTCGCCGCGTGCCGATCTGGCGGGTCCGTTCCGCCACCGAGAACGACGTCAATCCGACGATGCCGAGGCCGGTGATGAAGACCAGCACGACGATGACCAGCGTCAGCAGACGCACCAGAAGCGTCTGGCCGCCGAGGAAGCGCCGCTTGACGTCCGGGATGGTGCGGATCCGGTAGGTCCGGGTGTCGTTGACGCTGGCCAGGGTCTGCTCGACCGCCTTGTGCACCGCATCCATCTGCCCGGGCACGACCCGCACGAGGTACGAGGTGCCGCCCTCGTAGCTGCCTTGCCGCTGTGGGTAGAAGGTGACGTACTCGCCGATCTTCCACGCATACGGATTGAAGAAGTACTCGACCACGCCCACCACCTGCCAGCGGTCGCCGTCGTCGTCCTCGAAGGTCTTGCCGACCGGGCTGCCCTCCGGGAAGACCAGCGCCGCGTAGGCGCGCGAGATGATTGCCGGGACGGTCACGGTCGTGATGGCGCGGCCGGTCGCGTCGCGCTCGCGGTCAGAGGCGTTGAGGGCGCGCAGGCGCTCGGTGTTGCGCAGCACGTCCTCGCGGGTGAAGTTGCGGCCTTCCACCAGACGCACGCCGAGGGTGTCGAGCAGTTGCTCGTCGGCCGGATAAATCTGCGTGCGGATGCGTTCGGCACGCACGTCGCGGCGGAACTGCGTCGAGCTGCCGCCACCCTGCCATGGCAGGAAGGCGGTGTTGGTGGCGCGCGCCACGCCGCTGTGTGCACGCAAGGCCGTCAGATCCTGATCGACCACCGTGTCGCGGTAGGCCGACTCACGGAACGCTTCGTTGAAGGGCGTGGCCGTTACCAGCATCAGGTCGTTGTCGGCAAAGCCCGAGGGCCGGCTCAGTTCCGTGCGGGCATCGATGATCAGGCTCACGCAGTTGGCGACGATCGCCAGGGTCAGTGCCACTTCGATGGCCAGCAGCCCGAAGCGGACCTTGTTGCGCAGCATCGCGCGCAGAATCGGACCGACGTGCATGGTGTCTCTCAGACCTTGAGGTGGGAAGCCGGCGCCAGCCGGCAGATGCGCCACGCGGGATAGATCCCGGAGATCAGCCCGGCGGCGACCGACAGTGCCAGAGCCAGCAGCAGCATCTGCAGATCGAGTCTGAAGAGATCGCCGCGGCTGGTGGTGTCGAGCATGAAGGCGTTGAGGCTGCGCAGGCTGAGGGCCGCGAGTCCGAGCCCGATCGCGCCGCCGAGCACTGCCACCACCTGGCACTCGACCAGGTGCTGCAGGAAGACGTCGCGTCGCGAGGCGCCGAGCGCGCGGCGTACGCCGACTTCGTTGGCGCGGGCCAGGAACTTGCCGAGCAGCAGGCCGATCAGGTTGACCGCCGCGACCACCAGGAAGAGCAGGCCGACCATCAGCAGCGCGAACGTCTCCTTGGGCGCCACTTGGAAGTCGTCCATCAATGTCCCGATGCTGGAGACGCGGTAGTTTGTCGGCCGTCCGAAGCGGCCCAGCCGTCGCTGTTCGGCAATGTAGCTCTCGATCAACGAGCGGTAGGCCTGTTCGTCAGCCGGCGACGGGAGTTCCACCCAGTACTGCACCCAGGTCGACTCGCCCGACGCCAGGCGGGCGGCGAAACTGGCGGTCGGGCTGCCGCCGCGCCCGCCCCAGCCGTCGCTGTTCCCCACGGTGCGCAACTCCATCGGCACGACCAGCCCGAACGGCAGGTAGACCGGTTCCGGCTCGCTGAGCGCGTTGCCGGTCATGTCGTACACGCGTACCGATGGCAACCAGCCGGCCAGCACGCCGACGACACGGAAGTCGCGGGTCTCGATCCGCAGCGTCTGTCCGACGCTGTTACGGCCTCCAAACACCCGCTCGTTGAGCGCCTCGGAGATCACCACCACCTGATCGAGCTTCTCATCGGACTCGCGCGTCCAGCCGCTGCCGTAGCGGAACGGCACGTCGAACATCTGGAAGAAGTCGGCATGCGCGAGGCGCACGTCTTCCTTGGTCGGGCGACCAACCGACGGCTCGGGGAACACCGTCAGCCTGGCCCTGAAGCTGGCGGTCTGCCGGACCGGCACGGTGGAGCGGCGCAGCGCCATCGCGTCGCGATAGGTGATCTGCGGCGGCAGCGCGTCTGCCGCGCCACCGGGATACGGTTCGCGCGGGTCCCAGTTGTCGAGGCGGACGTAGCGCAGCGACGCTTCCTTGTCCGGCAGCGGGTGCCGCGTGAACGCATGACGCACCGCGGCGAAGGTGGTCGCGAAGGCGATGCCAATCGCGATGCAGGCGATGATCAGGCCCGACAGCACCGGGCTGCGACGCAGGCTCTTCCAGGCGATCCAGATGTTGTGCAGAAGCATGGCGCTACTGAATCGCTGCCGCGAGGCCGGGCAGGGTGTGTTCGGCGAACAAATCGGCATCGGTGTCGATGACGCGGCCGTCGAGCAGGTGGATGTGACGCGGCGCGCGCGCGGCGCACTCCGGCGAGTGCGTGACCATGATGATGGTGGTGCCCTGCCCGTGAATGCGCTCGAGCAGATCCATCACCTCGCGCGACATCAGCGTGTCCAGGTTTCCGGTCGGCTCGTCGGCGAGGATCAGCTTCGGATCGCCGGCCAGGACCCGCGCGATCGCCACCCGCTGCTGTTGCCCGCCAGACAACTGCGACGGCAGGTGCTTGAGCCGCGACGACAGGCCGACCATCTCCACCGCATTTTCGACCCGCGCCTTGCGCTCCTTCGCCGGCAGCCGCCGATAGCGCAGCGGCACGTCGACGTTGTCGAATACGTCGAGGTCGGGAATCAGGTTGAAGGACTGGAAGATGAAGCCGATCTTCTGGTTGCGGATCCGTGACATCGCGGCATCCGACAGGCGGCTGACGTCCTCGCCGTCGAGCCGGTAGGTGCCGACCTCGAATGTGTCGAGCAGACCCGCGACGTTGAGGAAAGTGGTCTTGCCCGAGCCCGACCGTCCCATCACCGCCACGAACTCGCCGGCGTCGACTTCGAGCGTGATGTCGTCGAGTGCGTAGGTCTCGACCAGTTGGGTGCGATACACCTTACGGATGTGGCTCAGTGACAGCATGTCAATCTCCGGGGCTGCGGTGACGGCCGACGCCCGTTCATCGGTTTCTGAGCAGCACGCGCTGCGTGCCGCTGAACTCACTGGTGTCCGAGACGATCACCTGATCGCCGGGCCGCAGCCCCTCGGCAATCTCGACGTGCGAAAGACTGCGGGCGCCGGTGACGATGGGGGTGCGGGTGGCGACCTGGTCCAGAACCACGTAGGCCAGCCGGCCACCGCCGCTTTGCAAGAAGGCCGCGCGTGGCAGCATCAGGACGTTGCTGCGGGTTTCAAACAGCAGCCGCAGCGAGACGCGCTGGTTCTGCCGCAGCGTCGGCGGGGTGGCGCCGACGAACACCGCGCGCCCCTTGACCACGCTCTCCGACACCGATGGCGAGATCGCCGTGACCTTGCCGTCGTACTCGCGGCCCTCGTACAAGACCCGGGTCGGAGTGCCGGCGCCGGCCTCGGCGGCTTCGTTTTCGGGCAGGCTGAACTCGATCTCGTAGGCATCGAGGTTGACCACCGTCAGCACCGGCTGATTGGCGCCGACCGCATCGCGATCCTGTACGGTGATCGCCCCGATCAGGCCGTCGAACGGCGCCACCAGCGTCAACTGCGCCACCTGTCGGGCCATCTCGTCGGCCAGAGACGCCTGCCGCGCCTGCAGCAGTTGCTGGGTGCGGATCTCGAACTCGGCGGTTTCCTTCTCCAGCCCGCGCGCCTCGCGCGCCGACTTCAGCTCCAGGTCGGCCAGCTGCACATCGTCCTGGGCCCGTTCGTAGTCGACCTTGTTCAGCAGGCCCTCGTCGAAGGTCTGCTTGGCGCGCTCCAGGTTGCGGTGCGCCGCCTGCAGTCGCACCTCGGCCAGTTCGATCGCGCTGGCATTGCGCCGGTCACTCTGACGCGCGTTGATGTGGGCCCGCCCGAGCGCCACCTCCAGCGATTGCAGCGTGGCGCGCTCCTGCGTCAGACGGCTGCGCAGCTCCGGACTCTCGATGGTGGCGAGCACCTGACCCTGGCGGACCGGATCGCCGGCCTTGGCCTGCAGGGTGACGATGCCCGCGGTGGCCGCGAACAGCGTCGGGGCATTGGCCGACACGATCCGGCCGTCGGCGGCGGCGTCGCGGACCAGATCGCCGCGAGTCACCGGCGCGATCTGCAGGCGCGCGCCGTCGATGGCGCGGTCGACGCTCGCGGCGCGGCGGTACGACGGCCACGCCATCGCCAGTCCGCCGACCACCAGCAGGACCGAGGCCAGCAGGAGCCAGGTGCGCCGCGAGAGGGCGCCGCGCGAGACCGGCCGGTCCATCGGGGAGGTACTGGTGATCACGGCCCCGACTGGAGCAAGGGCAATGCCATCGCCGGCGGTGCCAAACACTCGCGCGCGGTGGGCCGGCGAGTGATTGTGTCCGGATGACATCTGTCCGCGCGAGCTTTTGGTCCCGGACAGACGTCCGTTCTGCCTACCGCTACGTCCCGGGCAGACGGATCCGCAGCTTGGCGGCCAGCGAGAGGCCCGGTGCGTCGACGCCCGAGCCGTGCCAGCGGTACGAGGTGTCGGTGACGTTGTCGAGAATGAGTGTGACCTCGACGCGCTCTGACAGGCGCCAGCCGCCGCGCACGCTGCCGACGACGAAGCCGTCGGTCTGCGTGAACAGCGGCAAGGCATCCGCGCTGCCGAGGACCCGTTGCTGGACGTCGGCCAGGCTCTCGCCGGTGCTGATCAACCGACCGTTGCCAACCAGACCGAGGTCGGTCGCGGTCCCGCTGAAGAACGCGGCGATGTCGTCGCGCCTGCGACGCGCGCCGATGCGCGCATCCGACAGGTCTCCCGGGCTGAGCCGATCCTGCGTTGCGGCGATGGTGATCACGCCCTCGAGCCAGACCGGCTGCAGCGACGGCTCCCATTTCACCCGCACCCCGCCGATCACCGGCGGCATGCGGCGCAGGTAGGCGCCGCCCGCCTCGCGGCCGTGTGCCACCGACACCTGTGCGCTGGCAATCCAGGTCCGCGTGACGCGCACGTGCGTGTCGAGTTCCACGCCGTGCACGCGCGCCTGGTCGACGTTGACGCGCGTGACGATGGGGCGCGGGTCCACCGCCGCATACGCCCGACCCTCGTCGTCCTGCGAGACCACGGCGTACCCGGCGATGCTGGCGCCGGCCAGGCCGGTCGGGAAGATCGCGGTGCGGCGCGCGATCAGGTCACGCAGTTCGAGGTCGAACGCGGTCATCGACGCGGCAACGCGGCCGGTCCGCAGCTTGGCCCCAGCCTCGACGGCGTAGACGTGTTCGGGTCTCAACGCAGTCACCGCGACCTCGCTGGAGACGGCGGTGGCGCCATCCGACGTGCCGGTGAACGCGCCGAGGCGAGCGGCCTCCTGCGGGGCGATCTCCAGGCCGCCGCCGGAGACGCCAATCGCGCCGAGGTCGAACGCGTTGGCGGCACGGAAGCCGCGACTGACCGAGCCGGTCAGGTTCAGGAACGGCGTCGCACTCCAGACC
>JACDAO010000613.1 GCA_013695405.1 Acidobacteriota bacterium
CCTTCACCACCGTGCGCGAGGCGCAACACGCGTACGAAGCCTTGGTATCGGGGCGTGCGAGCGCCGCAGGCATCGCGCCGGCCCGGGTCAAGGCCGTGCTGCTTGCCATGGCCGCGCTCGAGACCTCGACTACCGCCGCGTCGCCGGCAGCGGCGGAGGTTCCTGCCGATGCGCCCGCCCCGATCCTTGCAGTGGTCGCGCGCGGAGCACCTGCTCCGGATCCGCCCGTGGGCGAAGCTCGAGACAGTGATCCGGCAGCACAGCCTGCGTTGGAGGCGCCGCTCGCCGCATCCAGCGACGACGAGGTCGACATCGAGGCACTGCTGCGCCTGGAGGACGAACTGGAGGCGGCCGCCGGGATGCCGGTCGGCGACGTGGTGACCATGCCCGCGCTGTGCGCGCCGCCCGTCCCGCCGTCGCGACGCCGCACGTCACGTCGCGACGCAACACCGGAGCCGGACGCGGCGGACGCACCGGAGCCACCGTCACTGGCGACCCTGCAGCAGGAGCGCGCCCATCTCGAACGGCATTTCGCCGACATCGTCGCGGCGATCGCGCCGATCGACGCGCAGCCCGCACACCCGGTCAGCGCACACCCCGAAGGCGCGGAGCGGTCAGCCGCGCACAGTGCCACAGCGCACGAGACCGCGCCCGAGACCGCGCGCGAGATCGCGGTCGACTCGCCTGCCGAGGTCGTCGCCGTCGAGGCACCCGCCCTGCCGGTCGAGCCGGAGGTCATCCGACTGGTGCCCGAGGTGCCCGCGACCGGCGGTCCGCTGATCGACGAGATCGTGCGCTGGAGGTCGATGCCGATCGACGAGCCCTCGCCGATCGCCGCGACGCCGATCGACGAGCTGGCACCGACCGGCGAGCCATCAAGGAGCGACGAGTCTGCACCGACCGGCGTCGCCGCCGGGCTCGTCGATGGCGATGCCCCGTCCGCCTGCTGGTGGGCCGACGCACTGCCCTGGCGAGCCGAGCGCGCGGAAGATACGTCGCCACCGACCGCAGCCGAAGTCTCGCTGTCGAGTGCAGAGGTCGACGTCGACAGCGCGCTCACGACCGAGATGTGGCCGATCGAGGTCGCTGCGCACGTCATCGAGCCGGACCCGTGGACCGGGTCGGAGTTCGGGACCGCACAGGTGACGACGATTCCAGAGGGGGCCGATTCCGGCGCATCGCCCATCGACGACGCGACCGCGTCGCGAGCTGAGGCCGAGATCGACGTCGAACCCCGGCTCACCGCTGCGGCGCTCGAGTTGGAGGTCGCTGACTGCATCAGCTTCGGCGAGGACGCGGCCGAAACCACGGTCAGTACAGCGACGGACGGCGCGAGTGCCGCGAGTGACATGGAGGACGTGGCTGACGTCGCCGGCTGCACCAGGCTGATCGAGACCGTCGACGTAATCGACGCCGCCGCAGTCGAGGCGCCTGACGACGTCGTGCCGATGGTCGCGGCGCCGCTGGACGAGGTCGTCGAGGTCGTGGCCGAGCCCGACGCCGTGCTGGAAGAAGTCGGCGGGCTGGAGCTGGTACTGGAAGCACAGTCGGTGGCGGCGCTCGACCTGCAGGACGCTGTCGACGACGTCGTGGAGCCCGAGCCCTTCTCGCTCCAGGCCGAACCTGCTGTCACGCAGTCGATGCTGAATCTGACCGCGATCGACGACGCCCTGCCGGACGCCGAAGGTGCCGTGAGCGCGCCGTCGTTCGATTGGTCGGCTGCCGAACCGCTCGACGGGAACCACCCCCGGGTGGTAGCCGAGCGGGACGCTTCCGTCGAACCGGAAGTCTACGGTCACTTGAACGTCGAAACGGCCGCGGCGGCCGGCGACAAGACGGCGGCCGTCACGCCGGAAGTCATCGTCGTTGACGATCCGATCGAGGACGACGCCTTCCGCAAGCTGCTGTCTGAATCGCCTGACCAGGCGGATGCGCCAACAGCGGAGACGGCCGCCGCCGAGCCGCACCAGCTGGAGCTGGAGCAGGATCTGGTCGTCGACCCGACCATCGTCGAGGCGATCGCTCAACCAGAGTCCGGAGCGTTGGACGCGTGGGTCGGGACCTATAGCGAGGTCGAGGTGGTCGCGACTGTACCCGTCGCTGCCGTCGATGACCTGCCGGTCGCGAGCAGCGAGGGTGTCCACGGCGGCGACGTGGACGAGCCCGACGCGCGTGCTGCCACGTTCGCGCCGCTGCACGTGCCGTTCGAAGAAGTGTCGGGCTTCGATGCTGACGAGCGGGATGCGCACCCGCTCGAGGTCGACGCGGACGGGCTGTCGGCCGAGGAGCCGGTCGTCGTCGAACACGAGCCCGAGCCGACATGGTCGAGCGGCGAGCCGGTCGCGCCGGTGATCGAGTTGGTAACCGAGCCTGCGATCGAGCCAGTCCTCGAACTGAGTGCGGAGCCGGTCGCAATCGAGGCGCCTGAGGTCGAGGACGCGGAGGATACCGACGCCGAAGCCGAGGCCGGACGCGTAGCCGAACCCGAACCCGAACCCGTACTCGAACTTGAAGCCGAACTCGTAGCCGAACCTGCAGCCGAAGTAGAAGCCGAGCTCGAAGCCGAAGCCGACGCCGAGGTCGAACACGAAGCGCACCCTGACCTCGACCTCGAACCCGAACCCGAACCCGAACCCGAAGCCGAGGTCGAGGTCCAAGCCGACGGCGATGTCGATCGCGAGGTCGTTGAGGGCTCGATGGCGCCAGCGCATGGCGCAGCCGCGTCTGCCGTCACCCCGGCGCCGCCAGAACGGAAGAAGCGCCGGCGTTCGCGGCGCAAGCGCGGCGCGGTGACCACGCCGCTCCCGGTGCCGGCGCGGCTGCCGGT
>JACDAO010000642.1 GCA_013695405.1 Acidobacteriota bacterium
GCGCGGCGCTGCCCGACGATCTGGTGGAGTCGGAGTTGTTCGGCCACGTCCGCGGCGCCTTCACCGGCGCCGCCACCGACCGCGCCGGGCTGTTCGACGATGCCGATGGCGGCACGCTGTTTCTGGACGAAGTGGCGGAACTGGGGGCACGGGCCCAGGCCAAGCTGCTGCGCGTGCTGCAGGACGGCGAAGTGCGACGGGTTGGCGAGACGCAGGCGCATCGCGTCGACGTGCGGGTGATTGCCGCCACCAATGTCGCGCTCGATCGCGCCGTCCAGGCCGGCACCTTCCGGGCCGACCTCTTCTACCGGCTCGACGTCGTCCGGGTCCACATGCCGGCGCTGCGCGAGCGGCGGGAGGACATCCCGCAGCTGACGGCGCACCTGTGGCGCGACTACGCCGCGCGGGTCGGTTGCCGGGCCCGCCTCGACGACAGCGTCGTCCGCGCGCTGGCCAGGCACGACTGGCCCGGCAACGTCCGCGAATTGCAGAACACGCTGGCCGCCCTGGCTGTCAACGCGCCGGTTCGTGGACGCGTCACGCTGGCCGACCTGTCGACCGAATGGCGTACACGCGAGTCCAACACCGCTCCTGGCGAGGCTGACGAGCCCGGCGGTCTCGATGCCGCGCGCCGCGCCTTCGACGCAACCTTCGTCCGCGAGGCGCTGTGCCGCGCCGGAGGGCGACCGTCGGCCGCCGCCCGCGACCTCGGCCTGACCCGACAGGGGCTGACCAAACTGGTGCGCCGCCTCGGCCTGAACCCCGCGGCTATTGGGTCTCGCGTACCATGACTCCCCGTCGGCATGCTGCGCTTCCTGATTCGCCGGATTCTCCTCACCGTGCCCGTGTTGATTGGCGTCGCGACGCTGGTGTTCGCGCTGATCCACCTGGTGCCGGGCGACCCGGCGGTGTCGATGCTGGGTGAGGCGGCGACGCCGGCCGACGTGGCGGCGCTGCGGGCCCGACTCGGTCTCGATGACCCGCTGCCGCGCCAGTACCTGCGCTTCCTGGGCGCCGCCACGCGGCTCGATCTCGGCGTGTCGCTGCGAACCGGTCGCCCGGTCGGGACCGAACTCGCCGAGAAGCTTGGAGCCACCGCGCTGCTCGCGATGGCGGCGATGAGCGTGGCCCTGATCGTCGCCGTGCCGCTCGGCATCATCGCAGCGATCCGCGCCGGAACCTGGGTGGATCACCTGGCGATGGCGGTGGCGTTGATCGGGCTGTCGATGCCCAACTTCTGGCTCGGGCCGCTACTGGCACTGGTGTTCGGCGTGCAACTCGGGTGGTTGCCGATCTCGGGGCGTGGGTCGTCGACGGCGATGCTGTTCGGCTCGGTGCCGGCGGTGCCACCGGCCTACCTGGTGCTGCCGGCGCTGACCCTTGGACTCGGCCTGGCGGCCATCCTGGCCCGCATGACCAGGGCCTCGCTGATCGACGAACTGCGCGAGCTGTACGTTCGGGCGGCGCGGGCGCGCGGCGTGTCGATGCGGCGCGCCGTGCTGGTCCACGCGCTGCGCAACGGCCTGATTCCAATCATCACCATCGTCGGCTTGCAGTTCGGTGCCGTGCTGACCGGCACGATCATCACCGAGACCATCTTCGCCTGGCCCGGGCTCGGGCGGCTGCTGATCCAGTCGATCCAGTTCCGCGACTACCCGATGGTGCAGGGCTGCATCCTGCTGATTGCCGTGACCTACGTCACGGTCAACCTGCTGACTGATCTCACCTACGGGATCGTGGACCCACGGGTCAGGTACGAGTGATGCTGCGGCTCGGCCTGGCCGTGGTGGCGATGGCCGTACTCGCAGCGCTGGTTGGCCCGGCGCTGGTCGGGATTGACCCGCGGAACCAGGAACTCGCCTTGCGGCTGGCGGGGCCGACCTGGGGCCATCCGCTTGGCCTCGACGAACTCGGCCGCGACGTCCTGGCCAGGCTGGTACTGGGCGCCCGGGTGTCGCTGATGGTCGGCGTGTCGGTGGTCTGCGTCTCGTCGGTGGTCGGCGTGCTCGTCGGCGGGATCGCGGGCTATGCCGGCGGCTGGGTGGACATCGCCATCGGCCGCATCATCGACGTCCTGATGGCCTTCCCGGGCATCCTGCTGGCAATTGCGCTGGTCGCCGCGCTGGGCCCCAGCCTCGGCCACGTCGTGTTGGCGCTCACGGTGATTGGCTGGGTGGGCTATGCGCGTCTGGTGCGCGCGCAGGTGCTCAAGGCGCGCGAACTGGAATACGTCCAGGGGGCGCGCAGTCTGGGCGCGTCGGCGACACGGATCCTGGTGCGCCATGTGCTGCCGTCGACGTACTCCTCGGTCCTGGTCCAGGCCACCCTCGGCATGGCCGGGGCCATCGTCGCCGAGGCGTCACTGAGCTTTCTCGGCCTCGGTGTGCAGCCACCGACCCCGAGCTGGGGCGCGATGCTCGACGCCGGGCGCGGCCACCTGCTCGACGCGCCGCACCTGACCATCTTCCCGGGAATGGCGATCGCCCTGCTCGTGCTCGGGTTCAACTTCCTCGGCGACGGCCTGCGCGACCGCCTCGACCCGCGGCGCATCAAGTAGCACACGCCGGTCCGGTGCGAGCCGACCGGACCGGCTGTCGGGAACAAACGGGTGCTTGCGGTGTCCAACTGGTTATCGGTACGCTCAGGAGGTGACCCCGCGGTGCCCGGAGAGTTCTCGGTGAAGCCCGTCACGCTGGACTGGTCCAGCGTCAGTGACAGCGAAGCTGCCCTGGTGGCACGCTGCCTGACCGGCGACGAATCGGCGTATACCGAACTGGTCGCCAACCATCAACGGATGGTCTTCCAGTTGTCGCTGCACCTGCTCGGCGACAAGGAAGAAGCTCTCGATCTGTCGCAGGATGTGTTCCTGACCGTCTTCCGGATGCTTGATCGTTTCCGCGGACAGTCGGCTCTGCGCACCTGGATCTACCGGATTGTCGTCAATCAGGCACGCAACCGGCAGCGCTGGTGGCGGCGGCGCTACCAGTCGGCGCAGGTGTCGCTCGACGCGCACGTCTCGGCGCATGGCGACCTGGCCTCACCCCGCGACGACTGTGGGCCGGAACGCCAACTGCGGCAGAAGGAAGAGGCCGACCGCGTCTGGCATGCGTTGCGGGAATTGCCGTTCGAGCAACGCACCGCGTTGGTCCTGCGCGAGATCGACGGCCTCAGTTACGACGAGATTGGCTTCTCGCTGAACGTCGCCGTGGGCACGGTGAAGTCACGGCTGGCGCGGGCACGCCAGTTGCTGCGGGCGGAGCTGCAGCGGTCATGATGGTGAGCCAGTGCGAGACCACCCGGGACAAGCTTTCGGCGTACCGCGACGGTGAGCTGGCGGTCGCCGATCACATTGACGTCGTGCAGCACTTGCGCCACTGCACGCCCTGCCGCGTTGAACAGGAGGCGTTCGAGAATCTCGGCGTGCTGTTGCGCCGCCGCTCGACCGACCTGTCGACCGTCGTCGGCGAGTATCCGCGGCGCCACGGGCTGACCGACGCCGTGGTCAGCCGGGTTCTGGCCGAAGAGGCGCAGTCGTGGCCAACCCGCGTCCGGCGCGCGTTCGACGACTTGCACCTGGTGTGGGCTGGATTGTGCGCCACCGGCGCGGTGGTCGTCTGCGCCGCGCTGGCGGCCGCGCTGGTGCTGCTGGCGC
>JACDAO010000659.1 GCA_013695405.1 Acidobacteriota bacterium
GCGCGGCGCGCGCGGCCGCGGCGCCGGCGACGTAGGCCACGCCGCCGTCGACGGCCGGCCGTACTACCGGCTCGAATCCGAGCGATCGCAGTTCGTCGGCGGCGGCCTCGACGTCTTCAGGGCGCGACCGGCTGGCCAGCGTCAGCAGCGCAATCCGGTCGCCGCGGCGCAGCGCGCGAGGACGAACGCGCGGCTGGCCCGACGTCACGCGAACTGCCGCATCTGCTCGGCCACGGCCTGGTGCTCGGCCGAGCCGATCACGTCGCGCAGCGTCGGCCGCGGCGGACTGGCGCGGCGGCCCTGCTCGGAGAGGTAGCGCGCCTTGAGCGCCGCATGATGTTCGAGCGCCTCGTCGATGCGGGTCCCGATGAGCACCCCGGCCTCGATCGCCCGGACCACGCCCTCGAGCGCCGCGGCGACGCGCTCGACGTCGCCGCCACACTGCAGCAGGCCGTCGCAGCCAGCGCCGACCGCCCGCACCGCGGCCTCGTCAGGCGACATCGTGGCCGAGATGGCCTTCATGTCGAGATCGTCGGTGAAGACCAGCCCGGAGAAGCCGAGCTGTCCGCGCAGGCGTCCGGTGATGATGGCCGACGACATCGTCGCCGGGTGATGTTCGTCCAGGCTCGGCACCAGCAGGTGGCACGACATCACCGCATCGACCCCGGCGGCAATCGCGGCGCGGAACGGCACCCACTCGATCGCCTCGAAGCGATCCGGCGGCAACTCGATCACCGGCAGATCGTCGTGCGAGTCGACCGCGGCCTCGCCGTGTCCGGGAAAATGCTTGGCGCACGCCGGCAGGCCTTCCTGTTGCAGCGCCTCGATCAGCGCGACGCCGTGCCGGGCGACGCGCTCCGGGTCATCGGAAAGTGCCCTATCGCCGATCGCCGGGTTGTCGGCGCGGGTCAGCACGTCGAGCACCGGCGCGAAGTCGAGCGTGATCCCCATGGCACGCAGTTCGCGCGCCATGGCACGGCCGAATCGCCGCGTCAGCGCGAGATCATCGGCGCGCCCGAGTGTCGCGGCCGGCGGCCAGATCGTCAGTGGTGCCTTGACGCGCTGAACACGACCGCCCTCCTGATCGATGCCGACCCAGACCGGGCCGCTGGTCGACAGGTCCTGTGCCTCACGCGCCAGATCGGCGACCTGCGCCGGTTCTTCGACGTTGCGCGCGAACAACACCACGCCGCCGAGGTCGAAGTCGCGGGCCAGCGAGCGCAACTCCACCGGGATCGCAGTGCCGCCGAAGCCGGCCAGCATCAACTGCCCTACCTGTCGTCGTCGGTAGCGTGCGCTCATCGGGTCATGACCGCGGTCATTATAATGGCGGGGATCCTGACGCGCCCGCGGCGTCGCCGCCGGCCGGAGCTGCCGTGGAAAACGTCGCCATCGCCCGTGTCCTCGCCGAGATTGGCGACCTGCTCGAGATTCGCGGGGACAACCCGTTCAAGATCCGCGCGTACCGGAATGCGTCGCAGGTGCTGCTCGACCACCCCGAACGGGTCAGCGGCCTGGCGGCTGCCGACCTGCGCGCGTTGCCCGGCGTCGGCAAGGACATCGCCGGCCGCGTCACCGAACTGATCCAGACCGGAGTCTCGACCTTTCACCAGGAATTGGCTGCCGAGTTCCCGGCCGGCCTGCTCGACGTGCTGCGGCTCCAGGGCGTCGGACCGAAGACCGCCGCGCTGCTCTTTCGCGAGCTGCAAGTCGGTTCGATCGACGACCTGACCCGTGCGCTCGATTCGGGCGCGGTCCGCGACGTACGCGGCATGGGTGCGGGCAAGGAGGCCCAGCTTCGCAAGGCGATCGACGACCACCAGACCTTTGCCGGCCGGCACCTGGCGTCCGAGGTCTGGAAGCAGGCGCACGTGTTGCTGGCACACCTGGCCGAGGGCTTTCCCGATGCGACCTTCGACCTGGTCGGCAGCCTGCGGCGCGGCGCCGAGACCTGCGGTGACCTCGACGTGCTGGCCACCAACGCGCCGGTCGACGTGATGGCGCACTTGGTCGGCTTCGGCCGCGTCGAGCGGGTGCTCGGCCAGGGCGCCACCAAGAGCAGCGTCCGGCTGGTGCGCGGGCTGCAGGCCGACCTCCGGCTGGTGCCGGCGATCTCGCGTGGCGCCGCATTGCAGTACTTCACCGGCAGCAAGGCCCACAACATCGAGTTGCGCGATCGCGCGCTGCGACAGGGTCTGACGCTCAACGAATACGGGCTCTACCGTCTCGACGATCACGCATCGGTGGCGGGCGAGACCGAAGCCGGCATCTACGAAGCGCTGGGCCTGCCGTGGATTCCGCCAGAGCTGCGGGAAGGACGCGGCGAGCTCGAGGCCGCACGGACCGGTCACCTGCCGACGCTGGTCGAACGCTCCGACCTGCGCGGCGACCTGCACTGCCACACCACCGCCACCGACGGCAAGGACTCGATCCGCGCGATGGCGCTGGCCGCACGCGACGCCGGACTGACCTACCTGGCAATCACCGATCACAGCCAGGCGCTGGCGATGGCCAACGGACTGGACGAGCATCGTGCCCTCGCACACGCGGCGGTGGTGCGGGGCATCGATGACGAACTCGACGGCATCACGCTGCTGACTGGGATCGAGTGCGACATCCGCGCCGACGGCACGATGGACCTCGCCGACGACTGCCTGGCGCAACTCGACGTCGTGGTGGCGTCGGTGCACTCGCAACTCGCGCAGGACGGCGACCGGATGACCGATCGCGTCCTGCGTGCCCTCGAATGTCCGTGGGTCGACATCCTGGGGCATCCCACCGGGCGGATGCTGCTGCGACGCGAGCCGTCCGGGCTCGACATCGAAGCCGTCGTCACGGCCGCCGCGCGCCTCGGTGTGGCGATGGAGATCAACGGCCAGCCTCATCGTCGCGATCTGCACGACGTGCACGCGCGGTGGGCGCGCGACCGCGGCGTCCGGATCGTGTTGTCGAGCGATGCGCACGGCGTGGGCGGCTTCGACCATCTGCACTGGGCCACCTTCACCGCGAGACGCGCCGGGCTGAGGCCGGCCGACATCCTGACCTGCCAGGCGCTGCCCGACCTGCGCGCCTCGCTCCGTCGCCACCGCGGGGCGCCGGCATGAGCGTGCTCGAGCAGCT
Source organism: Acidobacteriota bacterium (assembly GCA_013695405.1). GTDB lineage: Bacteria > Acidobacteriota > Vicinamibacteria > Vicinamibacterales > Vicinamibacteraceae > Luteitalea. The sequence continues at coordinate 3,121 of JACDAO010000659.1, forward strand.
CCGGCAGCTCTACTTTCAGGCCACCGAACGGACGATCGACGAGGACTTCGACGCGGCGATCGGGCTGTTCAAGCAGCTGCCGGAAGAGGAACGGGACAAGGCGGCGGTGTTCATGGAAGGTTTGGCCGAGATGCGCAGCGAATGGTCGCGCGGCGCGCCGCGGGGCCCGCGCAAGCCAGCCAGCAAGCGGCCCTGAGCGGGTGCGCTCAGGAGCGACGCGCCTCCTGCACCTGCAGGTACTTGCGTGCGGCCAGGCGAACACTCTCGGGGATGTTGCGATCGACCGCCAGGCTCTTGATCTCGCGTTCCTGCAGGCGCGGCAACAGCGCCATCGACACCGACGGCGGGGTCCGCGAGTTCTTCACGAGTGCGGCGGCCACGGCGTAGTTCTTGGTCCAGGTGCGGTGGGTGCCGATCACGCGCAGCACTTCCTCGGACACGTTCTGCATCCGCGCGAAGTGCTCGATCTCGGTGTCGGTGAGCTTCGGGCTGGACAGCACCGCCGAGGCGACCATCCGATTGGGATCACGGATCAGGATGGCGCGCTGTTCGCGACGACCGAGCATCGCCAGCCGCACTTTCTCCGGTACCGGTAACGACGACAGCAGCGGATGCTCGGGCTCGGCGGGCGGATCGGTCGCCGCGGCAACCACCGGCGCCGCATCGCCGCCACGGTCGTGCGTGACGTGCTGCGCCGTGGTCGGTGTTAGTGGCGCGCCCGCGCTGCTGGTCTCGGTGAAGCCGCGCAGCACGAACCAGTCGCGCAGTTCGGCGGGCACGTCGGCGCGGGTCAGGTACTTCGCCAGCGCCTCGGCGGGCAGGTCGGCCAACGTGCTGGTGGCCAGTTCCGCCACCACCGTGTCCTGGTCGCCAGCCATCAGGGCCAGTATCGCCAGCCGTTCGTCGCCACGCGTGCTGGCGAGGCCGCGTGCGGCCAGCAGCCTGGCCTCGCGCGGCACGCCGCCCCTGAGGAAGACGTCGACGACCGGCGAGTCCACTCCAAGATGCACGGGGTGTCAGGGCGTGGCGCGTGGGAACTGCCCTACCGTGGCTGGCACGATCGTCGCGCGGGCCACGCGACCGGCCTCGCCGAGGGCGCGGCCGGGACGGCCGTTGATGTCGTAGGCGAAGGCGCCGGCGTCGCCGACGATGATCTGGAGGCGTTCGGCTGCCGCGATGGCGACGCGCTCGCCTGCCGCCAGCTCGCGGGCCACGCGGATCTCGCCATCAGCAAGCACCTGCACCCAGCAGCGGCTGCGCGGAGTCATC
>JACDAO010000696.1 GCA_013695405.1 Acidobacteriota bacterium
GCGCGGCGCAGCGCCCACTCCAGGTGCAGGTGTACTTCGGTCAGGGTCGGGCGTTCGCCGACGATCACCCACAACTCCCACCCGGCGGCGTGCTCACGCACGGTCGCGGCGCAGCGGCGGCCGCTGCGGCTGGTGAGCGACCACAGCACGTCGACCGAGTCGGGGACGTCGGGCTGATTGACGGTCGCACCATCGATGGGCAACGGCTCGAGGCCGTCGCCAGCGGTGGCGAGGCGTTTCCAGGCGCGCGACTGTGCGCCGGCCGCGAGGCTGGCGGCCTCTTGTTCGAAGCGGGGTCCGGCCTCCTCGTGCGACGAGAAGGTGGCGCGAAGCAGCCGTTCGCCGCCGCTCGCCAGAAAGCGCAACATCACCAGGCGCGGCTCGGTGCTGGATGCCTGGTGCCGGTACTCGACGACGAAGTCGCCCGGCCCGGGATCGCCGTGCGGCTGTCCCCGCGCGTCCGGTGGTGAATGAGGACCCGTGCGATCGGTCATGCCTCCCGGAGAGAGCAAGGCATTGGCCAGCCGACAGCGGCCGAAAGCGACCGCCGTGGGGTGCATTGCCGGTCGCGATGCTCTCCGATGAGGCCACGGCCGAGCCCCGAAAGGGGCATCGCGCCGCGGCCGCGGCTCCGGCAGCGACTAGTAGCGGGGCTGCCGTGTCAGCCGGACATAGTAGGGCAGGCCGAGGCCGGGCACCACCAGCTGCGGCTGCGGTAGCTCGCGCGCACCGGCATGGAACTATAATTCAATGCCTTGACTCGCACCTCCTCCGGCCGCTGGTCGCGCCGTGCCCTGCTGTGCGGCGCGTGCGTGGCACCGCTGCTGCCCGGGACGGTGCGTCGAGCCCAGCGTGCGCCTGCGGTCATCGTGCCGCGGTCGACCGACATCCGCGTGAGGGAAGTGGACTTCGCGCTGGAGGAGTTCCAGTACCGCGTGCCGTACCAGTTCGGAGGGCGAACGGTCGATCGCGTGACGATCCTCGATGTGAATTGCCGCGTGCGTACGCGCACCGGGAAGGACGCGTGGGGATTCGGGTCGATGACGCTCGGCAACGCCTGGGCGTTCCCTGAGGCGTCGCAGGACGACGGGCTCGGAGCCATGGTGGCGCTCGCCAAAGAGCTGACCACAGAGACGGCGGCCTGCGACGAGTGGGGTCATCCGGTCGATCTGTTCCGCGCCCTCGAGCCGGCGTATCTTCGCGCGGCCGCCGACCTGTCACGCACACGGGCGCTCTCCGTGCCGATTCCGAAGCTGTGCACGCTGGTGGTCGCAAGCGCCTTCGACGCCGCCATCCACGACGCGTATGGCAAGGCATGGGGCGTCAGTTGCTACGAGACCTATGGCCCGCGGTTCATGACCCGCGACCTGTCGCACGATCTCGGCCCGGAGTTCACGGGCGAATATCTCGATCGTTACGTGCCCTCTGCGCCACGAGCCACAGTCCCTGTCTTCCATTCGGTGGGCGCAAGCGATCCGCTGGAGGCCGCGGACGTGCGCGTGCGCATCGACGATGGGCTGCCCAACACGCTGGAGGAATGGATCCCGCGCGACGGCCTCGTGCGCTTCAAGATCAAACTGAACGGCGGGAACATGGACGCCGACTTCGAGCGGATCGTGCGCATCGATCGCATCGTGACCCGCGTGCAGCAGCGGCGCGCCATGACCGACTGGAAGTACCTCCTCGATTTCAACGAGGGGTGTCCGAACGTCGCCTACCTGCTCGAGCTACTGGAGCGGGTGCGCAGGACCACGCCGAGCGGCTTCGATCGAGTGCTCTACATCGAGCAGCCGACGGCTCGTGACCTGCAGAAAGATCGGGCCAACGTGATGCATGAGGCGGCCCGCCTGCGCCCCGTGGTGATCGACGAATCGCTGACCGGCCTCGAGACGCTGCGGCTCGCGCGAAAGATGGGCTACACCGGCGTTGCCCTAAAAGCGTGCAAAGGGCAGAGCCACACGATGCTGATGGCCGCCGCTGCGCAGAAGTTCGGGATGTTCCTCTGCGTGCAGGACCTCACGTGTCCTGGAGCATCGCTCATTCACTCGGCGGGCATCGCCGCGCGCGTCCCAGGGAACGCGGGCATCGAAGCCAACGCCCGCCAGTTCGTGCCGGCGGCGAGCGCGCCGTGGGAGGCGCGGTTCCCGGGCCTGTTCACGATTCGAGGTGGTGTGATGCAGACCGCGCAGTTGACTGGCCCTGGGCTCGGTGCGGTGCCGCCACGGTCCGCATGACAGGAGCGCTCATGCTCACGCGACGTCAATGGATGCGGCAGACCGGCGGACCGGCGATGGCCGCCGCGATCATCGGGCGCGCGGACGCGGCGTTCGGCGCGCAGCCCGCTGCCGTGGCGCCCGTCGGCCAACGCACGTTCTGCTTCTTCTCGAAGCATCTCCCGGAGCTCGACTGGGCGGATGTGGCACGTGCCGTCAAGGACGCCGGATTCGACGGTGTCGATCTCACGGTCAGGCCCGGGGGACACGTGCGGCCGGAGCGCGCTGGAGAGGATCTCCCACGCGCGATCGACGCGATCAGATCACAAGGCGTGTCGGTTCCCATGATCACCACGGATCTGACATCCGCGCGCACACCCGTGGCCAGACCGGTGCTGCAGGCCGCCGCACAGAACGGCGTGCGGTTCTTCAAGCCCGGATACTGGCGATACACGTCGTCACCGGACGTGCGCGCACAGGTCCACGCGGCGGGCGACGCGCTGACCGAGCTTGCGGCGCTTGCGGGCGAGTGCGGCATCGAGCTCGGGTTCCACAACCATGCGGCGTACATCGGCGCGGCGTTGTGGGAGATCGCACCGGCGATGGATCGGCTGGACCCGCGCTGGGCCGGCTATTACTTCGACCCGCGTCACGCCGTGGCGGAAGGTGGGGGCGGCACGTGGAAGGCCGCCATGCGTCTCGTGGCCTCACGCATGAAGATGGTAGCCCTCAAGGATTTCTTCTGGTCCAAGACGGGCAAGGGCTGGCGCATCGAGGACTGTCCGCTCGGCGAAGGCGCCGTTGACTGGGCGTGGGTGGCCGCCGCACTGCGGGACGCGGCGTTCATGGGCCCCATCTCGCTGCACTTCGAGTACGAGATCAAGTCCGGCACGCGTCACATGCTCGACGCTGCGACGCGCGACCTCTCTTTCGCGCGGCGTCTGCTCGGGTAGGGACCGCTCGCCGAGCGGTTCGTCAGCGACCCTCAGCCAATGTCGGCCGGCACGGCCAACCCGTTCGGGTCAACCGTGTCACCCATGTCGTCGGAATAATCCGTCCCCCATGTGACCGAAACGGCCGCCACCGTGCACGCGACCTGCGGCGCCGGTGGTGCGGAATCGCTGGGGCACATGAGACGAGCTGGCCCATTGTTGGCTTGCCCCCGTGACTGTGCGTCACCACGCCGATGCGTCGCCCACCGACGGCGCCGCGCAGGCGGGTCAGTTCGGCCCGAAGCGCCGCACCCGCGCCGAGTCGCGCCTGGTGGGAGTTCCGGCCGGTCCAGCGGAACCGGTACAGGCGACATCGGGGAGTGCCCGACGTACCTCCTGCGACAGGACAGAGGCAGGATTGCCGGGATGCTCGACGAG
>JACDAO010000736.1 GCA_013695405.1 Acidobacteriota bacterium
AGGTAGAGGTACACCACCGGCGTCGTGTACAGCGTCAGCACCTGACTCACTGCCAGGCCGCCGACGATCGCGATACCGAGCGGCTGCCGCAACTCGGCACCTTCACCGGTGCCGAGCATCAGCGGCAACGCCCCGAGCAGCGCTACCAGGCTGAATTCGGTCTCGAGCAGCAGCAGCGCCAGCAGCGCGCCGACGCCCGCCGAGGGCAGGGTCGAGAGAATCGTCAACGGGTGCAGGTAGCTCTCGTACAGCACGCCGAGCACGATGTAGACGACCAGCAGTGTTCCCAGGATCGCGATCGGCTGGTTGCCCTGCATGCTCTGGAACAAGCTGGCGTTGCCCTGCAGCCTGCCCTGGATCGAGGTCGGCAGGGTGAGCACCGACACGGCCCGGTTGATCGCGACTTCGGCCTGGCTCAGGCTGACACCCGGCGCCAGTTCGAAGGAGACGTTGGTCGAGGCAAACTGGTCGTTACGGGCGATCCGGTCGTCGGCCGAGGTGCGTGTGTACTTGCTGAAGGCCGACAGCGGCACCCGCCCGCCGGCGGTGACGACATAGACCTGGTTGAGCGCCTCTGGCCCCTGGGCGAACTGCGGCGCCACTTCCATCACCACCCGGTACTGGTTCATCGAGTTGTAGATGGTCGAGACCTGCCGCTGTCCGAAGGCGTTGTTGAGCGCCTGGGTGACGGTCGCCATCTCGATGCCGAGCTGACGCGCCGCCTCGCGATCGACCTCCAGGGTGATCTGCTGGCTCGACACCAGCTCGTCTTCGATGCCGGTAAGCTCCGGCAGCGTCTGCAGTGCGTCGCGCACGCGCTGGCCCCAGGTCCGCAGCTCGGCGAGATTGTCGGAGCGCAGCGTGTACTGGTACGAGCCGCCGCCGAACCCGCCACCGAAGCGGATGTCCTGATCGACGTAGAGGTACATCCGTGCGCCAGGGACCTTCGGCAGCGTCCGCCGGATCCGCTCGGCCACGACCTGCCCCGAGACCCGCCGCTCCTCGAGCGGCTTGAGCCGCACGAAGATCTGCGCGTTGTTGATGCCCCGGCCGCCGCCGATGAAGCCGGCGATGCTCTCCACCGCCGGATCGCGGAGCATCGCCTCGCGGAACGCTTCGATCTTCGGCTGCATGATCTGGAACGACATGCCGTCGTCGCCGCGGATGAAGCCGCCCAGCTGACCGGTGTCCTGCTGCGGCAGGAAGCTCTTCGGCGCGTTGCGGTACAGATGCACGTTGAGCGCGGCCACCCCGATGAAGATCATCAACACGATCGGCGAATGGTGCAGGGCCCAGCCGAGGGTCCGGCCGTAGCCGCGCCGCAGCCACGAGAACGCGCCGTCGCTGATCGCCTGCAGGCGCCCCGGCCGGCTGTCGCCGCGGGCCACCAGCCAGCGCGCGCACAGCATCGGCGTCAGCGTCAGCGACACCACCAGCGAGATCAGGATCGCCGAGACCAGCGTGATCGAGAACTCACGGAACAGCCGCTCGACGATGCCGCCCATGAACAGGATCGAGACGAACACCGCGACGATCGACAGGTTCATCGACAGCAGCGTGAAGCCCACCTCCTTGGCGCCGGTCAGTGCCGCCTCGAGCGGCGCCACCCCCTCCTCGACGTGTCGCGAGATGTTCTCGAGCACGACGATCGCATCGTCCACGACCAGGCCGGTGGCGACAATCAGGGCCATCAGCGACAGGTTGTTGAGCGAGAAGCCCCACAGGTACATCACCGCGCAGCTGCCGACCAGCGCCACGGGCACCGCGGTCACCGGGATCATCGCGGCGCGGAAGTTGGCCAGGAACAGCAGCACGACCAGGATCACCAGGCCGACCGCGATCAGCAGCGTCCGCTGCGCCTCGCCCAGCGTCGCGCGAATTGTCGGCGACCGGTCACTGGCGACGTCGAGCGAGACCCCCGCGGGCAGGAAGGCGCGCAACGCCGGCAACTGCGCCTGCACGCCATCGACGGTGGCGATGATGTTGGCCTGTGCCTGGCGGCTGACAACCAGCAGCACCGCGTCCTTCTTGTTGAAGAAGCCGGCGTTGTAGCGGTCCTCGATGCCGTCGTAGACCCGGGCGACGTCGGTCAGCCGCACCGGTGCGCCGTTGCGATAGGTGATCACCAGCGGCTGGTAGTCGGACGCCTTGGTGAGCTGGTCGCTGGCCTGAATCTGCCAGTGCCGGCTGTCGTCCTCGATCATGCCCTTCGGCCGGAGCAGGTTGGCGCTGCTGATCGCCTGGCGGACCTCGTCGAGGGTGATGCCGTACTGGGTCAGGGCCTGCGGCTGCAGCTCGACACGGACCGCGGGCAGCGACCCGCCGCCTACCGTCACGTCGCCGACGCCGGTGACCTGGGCGACTTTCTGCGCCAGGACGGTCGAGGCCAGGTCGTACAACTGACTGGTCGTCGCCGTATCGGAGGTCAGCGCCAGCAGCATGATCGGCGCCTGCGACGGGTTGATCTTGCGGTAGCTGGGCATCCCCGGCAACGCGCTCGGCAGCAACGACCTGGACGCGTTGATTGCCGCCTGGACTTCGCGGGCCGCGCTGTCGATGTTCTTGCCGAGGTCGAACTGGATGCTGATCCGGGTCGATCCCTGCGAGCTCTGCGAGCTCAGTTCGTTGACCCCGGCGATCGTCCCGAGCGCACGTTCCAGTGGCGTCGCCACGGTTGAGGCCATCGTCTCGGGGCTCGCGCCGGGCAGCGACGCCGACACGAAGATGGCCGGGAAGTCCACCTGCGGCAGCGGCGAGACCGGCAGCAGCAGGTAACCCAGCGCCCCGACCATCACGACCGAGACGCTCAAGAGCGTCGTCGCGACCGGGCGATTGATGAACGGCGAGGAGAGACTCATGCGGTGGCGTCCTCCACGGCCAGCGCCGGGCGTTCGGCGCGCCAGCCGCGCCCGAGTCGGTCGAAGAACAGGTAGATCACCGGCGTCGTGAACAGCGTCAGCACCTGGCTGACCAGCAACCCGCCGACCATCACCAGCCCGAGCGGCTGGCGCATCTCGGCCCCCGAGCCCGACGACAGCATCAGCGGCAAGGCCCCGAACAGGGCCGCCAGCGTGGTCATCAGGATCGGCCGGAAGCGCAACAGCGCCGCCTGGTAGATCGCGTCGCGCGGACTCAGGCCGTCGGTACGTTCGGCGTCGAGGGCGAAGTCGATCATCATGATCGCGTTCTTCTTGACGATGCCGATCAGCAGGATGATGCCGATCACGGCAATCAGGCTGAGGTCGGTGTCGGTGATCAGCAGCGCCAGCAGCGCGCCCACGCCGGCCGACGGCAGGGTCGAGAGAATCGTGATCGGGTGGATGTAGCTCTCGTAGAGCACACCGAGGACGACGTACATCGTGACGATCGCTGCCAACACCAGCAGCAGTGTGCTGTCGAGCGAGGTGCGGAACGCCGCTGCCGCGCCCTGGAACGTCGTCTGGATGCTGGGCGGCATGCCGACGTCGCGCTGGGCCTGCTCGATCGCCTCGACGCCTTTGCCGAGCGAGGCCCCGGGCGCCAGGTTGAACGACATCGTCACGGCCGGAAACTGGCCGGCGTGATTGACCACCAGCGGCGTGTTGCGCTCCTCGATGGTGGCGATGTTGGAGAGCGGCACCTGCCGACCATCACCGGTGGCCACGTACACCTGGCCGAGCGCGTCGGGGCCGATCTGGAAGCGCGGCGCCACCTCGAGCACCACGCGGTACTGGTTGGCCTGGGTGTAGATCGTCGAGATCAGCCGCTGGCCGAAGGCGTCGTACAGCGCGTCGTCGATCGCGTCGACGCGGATCCCGAGCCGGCTGGCGGCGTCACGATCGATGTCGAGGAACGCCTGCAGTCCGCGATCCTGCAGGTCGCTGGCCACGTCGGCCAGCGCCGGGGCCTGCTGCATGCGCGCCAGCAGCCGGGGCACCCACAGGCCGAGCCGGGCGGCGTCCGGGTCTTCGAGCGTGAACTGGAACTGGGTGCGGCTGACGCGATCCTCGATCGTCAGGTCCTGCACCGGCTGGAAATACAGCGAGATGCCTGGCACCCGCGCCGCCCGTTCGCGCAGCGTCGCGATAATCTCCGTCGCGGTGCGCGAGCGCTCGCTTCGCGGAGTCAGGGTCACCAGCATGCGGCCGCTGTTGAGGGTGGCGTTGGCGCCGTCGACCCCGATGAACGACGACAGGCCCTGGACGTCCGGCTCTTCCAGGATGGCTCGGGCCGCGGCGCGCTGCCGTTCGGCCATGGCCGCGAATGACACCGACTGCGGGGCTTCGGTGATCACCTGGATTGCGCCGGTGTCCTGCACCGGGAAGAAACCCTTGGGCACCATTAGGTACAACCACACCGTCAGGGCCATCGTCCCGACCGCCACCAGCAGCGTGACCGTCTCGTAACGCAGCGCGACCGTCAGCAGGCGTCCGTAGGCGGCAATCATGCGGTCGAAGAAGCGGCCAGTCATGTGGAACAGCCGCCCGTGCTGCTCGGACGCCTCGGACTTGAGCAGCCGCGCGCACATCATCGGCGTCAGGGTCAGTGACACTACCAGCGAGATCAGGATCGACACCGCCAGCGTGATCGCGAACTCACGGAACAGGCGGCCGACCACGTCGGCCATGAACAGCAGAGGGATCAGCACGGCGATCAGCGAGACGGTCAGCGAGACTAGCGTGAAGCCGATCTGGCGGGCGCCCTCCAGCACTGCCTCCATCGGCGTCGCGCCCTGCTCGAGGTAGCGCGCGATGTTCTCCACCATCACGATCGCGTCGTCGACCACGAACCCGGTCGCGATGGTCAGCGCCATCAGCGTCAGGTTGTTGATCGAGAAGCCGGCCAGATACATGATCCCGAACGTCCCGATCAGCGACAGCGGCACCACCACGCTGGGGATGATCGTGGCCGGGATGTTCCTGAGGAACACGAACGTCACCAGCACCACCAGGCCGACCGCGAACATCAGCTCGTGCTGTACGTCGCGGACCGACGCGCGGATGGTGTCGGTGCGATCGCTGAGCACCGCCACCGACAGCGTCGAGGGCAGGCTCGCGGTCAGCTGCGGCATCAGCGCGGTCACCCGATCGACGACGTCGATGACGTTGGCGCCAGGCTGGCGCTGGACGTTGACCTGGACCGCGGGCAGGTCGTCGGCCCAGGCCGCGAGGCGGGTGTTCTCCGTGCCGTCGACCACCTCGGCGACATCGGACAACCGCAGCGGCGCGCCGCCGCTGTAGGCCACGATCAGGTTG
>JACDAO010000747.1 GCA_013695405.1 Acidobacteriota bacterium
GTGCTGCGGGACAGGAAACCGCGCCGACCGAATCGCAGCTGGGCGTGCCGGTCTTCCCCGGGGCGAGGTTCCTGCGTTCGTTCGACGCTGGCCGCGGTCAGCGCTACTACCTGTTCGGCGCCACCGCGTCCTTTGCCGAGCTGGTCGCGTACTACCGCACCGCCCTCAAGGAGCGCGGCGACGTGATGTACGAGGAACCACCGATACACATCTTCGAGGTCGGGCGCTTCCGCGATGAGACGATGGCGTTCCCGCCAGGCGTGGTGGTCAAGGACTACACCTGGGGCGGCGCGGCCGGCTATCTCGTGCCGACGCCCGGGGCCTCGCCGGATCGCTATCCGACGGTGATTCAGATTGTCCCGGTGACCGGGGCGCGTTGAACCGCGGGGCCGCCTGGGCGCTACGCGTCGCTGGCTGGCACGTAAATCTCGCCGGTGCGGCCGAAATCCCGCGCCTTCTCTTGGAGCCCCACCGACAGTGCATCCTGCGCGTCCACGCCGTGTGCCGCCGCGTAGTCGCGCACCTGCTGCGTGATTTCCATCGAGCAGAACTTGGGCCCGCACATCGAACAGAAGTGCGCGACCTTGGCGCCGTCGGCCGGCAGGGTCTGGTCGTGGTACGACTGGGCGGTGACCGGATCGAGCGCCAGGTTGAACTGGTCGCGCCAGCGGAACTCGAACCGCGCCCTCGAGAGCGTGTCGTCCCAGGTCTGCGCCTGCGGGTGGCCCTTGGCCAGATCGGCGGCGTGCGCGGCGATCTTGTATGCGATCACCCCGGCCTTGACGTCGTCGCGATTGGGCAGGCCGAGGTGCTCTTTCGGGGTCACGTAGCAGAGCATGGCCGTACCGTACCAGCCGATCATCGCGGCGCCGATCGCCGAGGTGATGTGGTCGTAGCCGGGCGCGATGTCGGTGGTCAGCGGCCCGAGCGTGTAGAACGGCGCTTCGCCGCACCACTCGAGCTGCTTGTCCATGTTCTCCTTGATCAGGTGCATCGGGACGTGACCCGGTCCCTCGTTCATCACCTGCACGTCGTACTCCCACGCAATCCGCGTCAGCTCGCCCTGGGTCTGCAGCTCGCCGAACTGCGCGGCGTCGTTGGCGTCGGCAATCGAGCCGGGCCGCAGGCCGTCGCCGAGCGAGAACGAGACGTCGTAGGCGCGCATGATCTCGCAGATTTCGCGGAAGTGCGTATAGAGGAAGTTCTCTTTGTGATGCGCGAGGCACCATTTCGCGAGGATGGATCCGCCCCGTGACACAATCCCGGTCAGCCGCCGCGCGGTCATGGGGACGTAGCGCAGCAGCACGCCGGCATGCACGGTGAAGTAGTCGACGCCCTGCTCGGCCTGCTCGATCAGCGTGTCCCGGTAGAGCTCCCAGGTCAGGTCCTCGGGTCGGCCGCCGACCTTCTCGAGCGCCTGGTAGATCGGCACCGTGCCGATCGGCACCGCGGCGTTGCGCAGGATCCACTCGCGAGTCTCGTGGATGTCCTTGCCGGTCGACAGGTCCATCACGGTGTCGGCGCCCCACAGGGTCGCCCAGCGGAGCTTGTCCACTTCCTCCTCGATCGAGGAGGACACCGCGGAATTGCCGATGTTGGCGTTGATCTTCACCAGGAACTGCCGGCCGATGATCATCGGCTCGAGCTCCGGGTGGTTGATGTTGGCCGGGATGATCGCGCGACCGCGCGCCACTTCGTCGCGAACGACGGCGGCCTCGACACCCTCGCGCAGCGCGATGAACTCCATCTCCGGCGTGATCTCGCCGCGCCTGGCGTAGGCCAACTGGGTCACGACCTGTCCGTCGCGGGCGCGCCGACGGGTCCGCGTGCGTGCTGCGAGCGCTGGCGGCATCTCACGGCGCCAGGCGTCCAGGCGCAGCTGCCGCGGCTCGTGGGTCACGTCGCCGCGGCCTTCGATCCAGTCGCGGCGCAGCAGCGGCAACCCCTCGCGGACGTCCACTCCCTGCGGTCCGCTCGTGTCGTAGACACGCAGCGGCTGGTGGCCACCCGAGAGCGCGATCTCGCGCATCGGCACCCGCACCCCGGCGCGACCTTCGGCGAAGACCTTGCGGGATCCTGGGAAGGCCTCTTCGTACGACAGCAGGGACGACGAGACGGGGGCGGACTGGGACACGTCGGAACTCCTCGCAGTGTGACCGGACGACACCGGGCCAACGGAGAGAAGACGAGCGCCGCGCGCGCCGCACTCCCTTCGCCGGTATCAGCCGGTGCAGGTTCCAAGGGTGTGATCTCAATCCCGTGACGGGATACCCCTGGCGGACGAGTCGATCATACAGGGAGTCGGGAGAGACTCGCGTAGCGGTCGGACTTG
>JACDAO010000764.1 GCA_013695405.1 Acidobacteriota bacterium
GTGCTGGTCGATCCCGAGGGCCAGGTCCAGGCGTGGCTGACGACCGGCCTGAGTCGCGGCACCGTGCTCGGAATTCCAGCCGCCGTGGTGGCCGATCGCGTGGCCAGGCTGACCGCGCACGGCCGCATCCGTCGAGGCTATGTCGGCGTCGCGGTGCAGCCGGTCACCCTGCCTGCGGCCCAGCAGGCGCACGGGCCGCACGGACTGCTGGTCAGCGGCATCGACGCGCAGGGCCCGGGCGCCGGTGCCGGCCTGCTGGTCGGCGACGTGCTGATGGCTGCCGACGGGCACGACCTGCCCGACCCGGCCGCCCTCCACGCGCGCCTCACCGAGTCGCGAATCGGGTCGCCGGTGGAGCTGCGGGTGCTGCGCGGCGTGGCGTTGCACGAGATTTCCGTCCTCGTCGGCGAGCGGGCGCGCTGATTGGTCCGGCGATCGCGTCCAACCTGACATGCGCATCCTGCTGATCGCTCCGACCGCACGCCGCCGCGACCTGCTGCGCGACCGGTTGCTCGGCGCAGGGCTGGCGCCGATGGCCGAGGCGGCGGTGCCGAGCGATGCCGCGGACGTCGCCGCCTCGATCGGGATTGCCGACGCCGTGCCGGAGGGTCGCGACTGGCTGCAGGCACTGATGCCACTGCAAGGCCTGGCGGTGATCGGGGCGAGCGGGCACACCTCGGATCGGCTGCGCGCGCTGGCATTGTCGGGCTGGGCGGCCCTGCCGATCGACGTGTCGTCGACGCAACTGCGTCAGGCGCTGGAGATTGTCGACGCCGGATTCGCGGTGGCGCCCGCCGACTGGCTGCGCTCGACGCCGGCCGCGACGCCACTGCCGCGCCCGAGCGACCTCGACGATTTGCAGGACCCGTCGCTGACCGACCGCGAACACACCGTGCTCGATCTGCTGGCCGAGGGGCTGTCGAACCAGCGCATCGCCGACCGGCTCGGCATCAGCCCGCACACGGTCAAGTTCCACATCGCGTCGATCTACGACAAGCTCGACGCGCGAACCCGCACCCAGGCCGTCCGCCACGCGCTGGACCGCGGCCTGCTGCACCTCTGAGCGGGATCAGCGGGCCTGCAGTCGCGACACCAGCAGGTCGCGATGGCACTGGCACTCATGGCCGAACCACACCGCGGTGAACTCGGAGGCCATCGTCGAGATCTCGTCGTCGGTGAAGGGTGGCCCGCCGGCGGCGTCAACCAGCGCGCGCTTGTGGGCGGCAAAGGCCTGCGCCGGCCGCGACGCCAGCTGGCGGGCCAGCGTGAGCGCCCGGTGGCGGACGTTGCCGACCGGCACCAGTTCCTCGACGATGCCGGCGTGCAGGGCCTCCGGCGCCTTCCAGGCGTGGCCCTCGAGGAACATTTTTCGAGCCGTCGCACCGGGCACCGCGGCGGCCATCGCCTGAACCATCCGGGGCGGCAGGACCACGCCGATCGTCACCTCGTTGAGGGCGAAGACGAAGTCGCCCTCGCCCATGATCCGCTCGTCGCAGGCCAGCGCCAGGATCGAGCCGCCGGCGTAGCTGTGCCCCGAGATCCCGGCGATCACCGGCTTGGGCAGGTGGCGGACGGTGTCGAACAGCCTGATGAAGCGCGCCATGTACCGGGTCAGCTTGTCGGGCCCGTAAGCAAAGACTTCCTGGACGTCGAAGCCGCCGCAGAACATCCTGGGCGTGGCGCTGGTCAGGACCACGCCATGGGTGCGCTCGTCGGCGCGCGCGTGATTGAGCGCCTGCTGGAGTTCCTCGACCAGCTCGCAGTTCAAGGCGTTGGCCTTGCCGCGTGCGAGGGTGACGACGAGGATGTGCTCGTCCCGATCGAGACGGATGTGCTGCACCGGATACCTCCTGCACGCCGACCACGGCGCAACGCGGTTGTTTCGGCCAGTCTACTCCTGCGCCCAGGTGGCGCCGGGCGATGGTGATGGCGCGACACCGCCGAACCGGACTCGTGCAACGCGCCGGGCGGGCGGGTACCGTTCAGAGCTTGAAGGTGCGCATGCCGTCGGTCGACCGGACCGCGTAGTCGGTGGTCGTGTCGCCTTCGCAGCGCAGGTGCACGGTGACCGGGGTGGCGGCGTCGGCATCGGCGCCGACCGAGATGGCCGCGATCGTGAAGCGGGGCAGGCCGACACCCTTGGACAGCGCCCTGGGCCGTGCCGCGTCCGAGGCGCGCAGCTGCAGTTCGAAGTGGCGCTGCACCGCGGCTCGGGCCAGATCGATCTGATGGGTGGTCGGACCCGAGGGATCAGCCTCGATACGGATGGTCATGGTGTGCGAGGCGTCATGGTTGCGGGCCTGCCAGGCGCCGTCCGCCCCCGACCAGAACAGGGTGCCCAGCACCCGGTCCTCGCGGGTGTCGAGGCGCGACCCCATGCCGGCGGAAGTGGCGCTGGCGTTGTCGGTGGTGCGGGCCGACGCGGCCGCGGCGGCCGTCGCCAGCGCTGCCGCGTTGGCCTCGGAGCCGGTGTGGCCCTTGCGCTTGCCGCCCGTCGAACGGGTCGTCGATCCAGGGCGAGCGATCGGCGCCGGCCGTCGTGCCTGCCGGGCGGTCGTCGGCGGCGTCGGACTGGCGGCGCGGCCGAGCACACCGAGCACCAGCATCGCGACCACGAGGACGATCGCGTACGGGGCATAGGCTTCGGGACGGGCCGCGGCGTCCTGCAGCGTGTACAGGAGCCGGTCGGCAGCGACCCGCGCCGGGTGGCGTTCATCCGGGCCGGCGATCCCGGCCCATGCCCAGTCGGCCATCCGACCGCCCAGGACGAACGCGGCACCGATCGCCGCCGCGATCAGGACGCAACCGCCGCCGTTCCTGACCACCGCGGTGGTGGTCGGCTTCTCGCCCCTGGCCAACGGCGCCGCCGGCCGCCGCTGCAGGATGCCCCTCGCGATGTAGCTGTAGGCGGCGGCGTACAGCCACACCGAGCCGACGAAGCGGAAGAAATAGCCACCGTTGGCGTCGTCGGCGCCGCCGCTGGTGAAGAAATAGGCCGACAGCAGCAGCAGCGCCGAGGCAATCGTCAGGTGAACGGCCATCCAGACGGTGGCCCTGGCGAGGCGAGCCAGCCATTGCAGTAAAGGCATGTGATGCTCCCGGATCAACGCCCAGAGCTCAACCGACGAACATCCGGCGTCTCAGCGGCGTCACGAGCACCCCGCTATACTGGTGGGATGTCTGCTGCTGAGCACGCCCGACAGATCGCCAACCCGCACCGCCGGAACATCGCCATCATCGCCCACGTGGACCACGGCAAGACCACGCTGGTGGACGCGATGTTCAACCAGTCGGGGACCTATCGGTCCAACGAGCGGGTCAACGAGCGGGCGATGGACTCGATGGATCTGGAGAAGGAGCGCGGCATCACCATCCTCGCCAAGAACACATCGGTCCGCTACCTCGATCACATCATCAACATCTGCGACACCCCGGGCCACGCCGACTTCGGCGGCGAGGTCGAGCGCACGCTGTCGATGGTCGACGGCGTGGTGCTGCTGGTGGACGCCTCCGAGGGGCCGTTGCCGCAGACCCGGTTCGTGCTGCGCAAGGCGCTCGAGCGGCGCCTGGTGCCGATGGTGGTGATCAACAAGGTGGACCGGCCCGACGCGCGAGTCCAGGAAGTGCTGAACGAGGTCTACGACCTGTTCATCGACCTGGACGCCGATGAGGACCAACTCGACTTCCCGGTGATCTTCGCGGTCGCCAAGTTCGGGCAGGCGAGCCTCGATGCCGCGGTCCGCGGGGAGGACCTCCGGCCGCTGTTCGAGGCGATCGTCAGTCACATCCCGCCTCCCAAGGGCAACCCTGACGACGTGCTGCAGATCCTGATCGCCAACCTCGACTCGAACGAGTACCTCGGGCGGATCGCGATTGGCCGCATCTTCAACGGGCGCATCCGAATCAACGACTTCGTCAGCGTCTGCAAGCTCGACGGCAGCGTGCAGCAGGTGCGGATCACCAAGCTCTTTGCCTTCGACGGCCTCAAGCGGGTCGACATCACCGAGGCCGCCGCCGGCGACATCGTCTGCGTCGCGGGTATCGACGAGATCACCATCGGCGAGACCATCTCGAGTGCCGAGGAGCCGAAGGCGATTCCGCCGATTGCCATCGACGAACCGACCGTGTCGATGATCTTCGGCGTCAACACCTCGCCGATGGCCGGGCGCGAGGGCCAGTACGTGACCTCGCGGCAGCTGAAGGAGCGCCTCGACCGGGAACTGCTCGGTAACGTCTCGCTGCGGGTCGAGGCGACCGACTCGCCCGAGATGCAGCGGGTGATCGGCCGCGGCGAGCTGCAGTTGTCGATCCTGATCGAGATGATGCGTCGCGAGGGCTTCGAACTCCAGGTGTCACGTCCCGAGATCGTGACCAAGGACGGCGAGCGCGGCAAGCTCGAGCCGGTCGAGGACGTGGTCATCGACGTGCCGGAGGACTTCCAGGGCGTGGTGATTGCCGCGCTCGGCAGCCGCAAGGGCACGATGACCAAAATGGTCAACAACGGCAGCGGACGGGTGCGGCTGGAGTTCCGGGTGCCGGCGCGCGGGCTGATTGGCTTCCGCTCGCAGTTCCTGACCGACACCAAGGGCACCGGCATCATGAACCACCTGTTTGCCGCGTGGGAGCCCTGGGCAGGCCCGATTCCGGCCCGCCTGACCGGGGCGCTGGTCGCCGACCGTGCCGGCGTGACGACGGCGTTTGCGCTGTCCAACCTGCAGGACCGCGGCGAGATCTTCCTGGACCCGGCCACCGACGTCTACGAAGGCATGTTGATCGGCGAGAACTCGCGCGCCAACGATCTCGACGTCAACGTCTGCAAGGAGAAGAAGCAGACCAACATGCGCGCGTCGAGCGCCGACGAAGCGATCCGGCTGATTCCACCCCGCAAGCTCGGGCTCGAACAGGCGATCGAGTTCATCACCGACGACGAGCTGGTCGAGGTGACGCCCAAGGCCATCCGCCTGCGCAAGAAGGTGCTGGCGCAGAACCAGCGCCCGCGGCGCGACTAGCGCACCCTACGCGGGCACGTCAAAGGCAGTGTCCGTGCGGTTCGGCGCGCCGCTGCCGGTCAGCCCGAGCGCATCCATCGCATCGTAGAGGGCGGCCCGGCGGAGCGGCTTGGACAAGTAGGCGTCCATCCCCGCGGCCAGACAGCGCTCGCGGTCTCCGGCCATCGCGTGCGCGGTCAGCGCGACGATGTGGGTGCGGCGCAGCCGGCGCTCCTGCTCGATGCCGCGAATGACCGCGACCGCTTCGAGGCCATCCATCTCCGGCATCTGGACGTCCATCAGCACGACGTCGAAGCTCTCAGCCTCCCAGGCGGCCACTGCTTCCCGCCCGTTGGTGGCCACCACCACCGCACAGCCGAGCCCCCGCAGCATCTGCATCACCACCCGCTGGTTCACTGGGTTGTCCTCGGCCACCAGCACTCGCGGGCGCGCCGCCTCGGTGACCGCCGCACCGTGCGCTGGCAGCGCGTGGACGTCGCTGGCGTCGCGCATCCGATGACGGTTGATCGCCGCGGCGATGACCGCGCCCGCGGCCGGACGACGCAGCGGCTTGAGCAGCGAGTCGGAACGCTGGCAGACCCGTGAGCGCGGAGTGTCGGAGGCCTCGACCGTGGTGATCAGCTCGATCGCCGGAATGCCCTGGCGGATGAACTGAGCCAACTGGGAGCCGGCGTCGGTGAAGGCCCGGCGATCGGCGACCACGCAGTCGACGCCGGACCCGGCGCCCGGTGCCTCGTCGACGCTGGCCACTGCCGTCACGTGCGCGCCCCATTCGGTCAGCCACCCGGCCAGGGTGACGCGCGACGCGGGCTGATTGTCGATGACCAGGATGCTGCGTCCACTCAGAACCTGCGGGGCGGTGTCCGGGGTGTCGCGATCGCCAGGCGGCAGCATCAAGGGCAGTTCGAAGGAGAACACACTGCCGCGGCCCGGATCGCTCTCCACCCGCAGGCGTCCGCCCATCAACCGCACCAGGCGCGCCGAGATGGTCAGACCGAGGCCGGTGCCGCCGAACACGCGGGTGGTCGAGCCGTCGGCCTGCGTGAAGGCGTCGAAAATTGCCTGCTGACGCTCCGGGGCGATGCCGACGCCGGTGTCGGTCACGGCAAAGTGCAGCAGTGCCGCTCGATCGGGCTGGGTGCGCAGGTCGACGTGCAGGCGCACGCTGCCCTCGTGCGTGAACTTGATCGCGTTGCCGAGCAGGTTGATCAACACCTGGCGCAGGCGGCCCGGGTCGCCGAGCACGGTCTGCGGCAGACCGGCCACCTGGTCCCAGAGCAGGTCGAGGTCGCGTTGGTGCGCCCGGATCGCCAGGGCGCCGACGGCGTCGTGGACCGCCGCCGCGAGGTCGAACGGCACCATCTCCACGTCCATCCGGCCGGCCTCGATCTTCGCGAAGTCGAGCACGTCGTCGATCACGGTGAGCAGCGATTCGGCCGAGCGCCGGATCGTCTCCAGATACTCGCGCTGCAGCGGACTGAGCGCGGTGTCGAGCGCCAGTTCGGTCATCCCGAGCACGCCGTTCATCGGCGTGCGGATCTCGTGACTCATGTTGGCCACGAACTCGCTCTTGAACCGGTTGGCGGTCTCGGCGCGGTCCTTGGCCTCGACCAGTTCGCTGGTGCGCACCGACACCAGGTGCTCGAGACCCTCGCGATGCTGGTGCAGCTCACGGTCCCTGGTTTCGATGTGCCGCAGCATGTCGTTGAAGGCGCGGACCACCACGCCAATCTCGTCTTGCCGGGCGGTGTTGGGCAGGGTGACGTCGAAGCGCTGCGACCGGACCACCTCGTCGGCAGCGATCGACAACTGCCGGAGTGGCGTGATGATTGGGCTCTGGAGCAGCGCGCCGAGACCGTAGGCCAGGCCGAGCGACAGCAGAAACACGATCGCGAAGATCGCCATGGTGCCACGGCGCCGATCGGTCAACTGCTGCAGATCGGTGTCGATCAGGACGCGGCCGACACAGCCGTCATTGATGCAGACGTCCTGGACGACGCGGATGGTGCTGCCGTGGTAGGTGATGCCTGGCGGCGGCGAGGTCGCTGGCACCTGAGCGGACGCCCGCAGACGGTGCGCGACGACCAACGTGCCGGCACGGTCGTACAAGGCGCCCGCCAGCACGTCGGTCCGGGCCGATAGCGACGCCAGGTTGTCCCGGGCAACGCCGACGTCGTTGAACGTCAGCGCGGCGCCGCTGTTGGCGCCGACCAGCGCTGCCATTCCCTCGACCTCGTGCGCCATCGCTTGACGCGACGTCATGGCGTCGTAGGTCAGCACGCCCAGCCCGGTCAGGGCGAGGGCGCTCGCGCTCGCCGCTACCAGAATGAGCGTGAGGCGGTGCCGGAGGGACAGGCGCGACGGTGAAAACACGGCAGATCTCTCAGGTGGAAATCGGCTCTGCCTGACGAAAATTGAGCGCGCGGGGGCTGCGGCCCACCGTTGCGGTCGTGAGCTGGCGGTGCCGATAGACAGGGCTGGACGTAGGCGCCGGCCCTGTCCGGGCGACGGCCGGCTTCCAGCGGGCCAGTCGCTAGGTCTCGGCCGGCGGGCCGGTGTCGGGCAGTCGGGTCCGCCACCGAGTCAGCACCACACCAGCCAGCACCAGCATCGCGCCGGCGAGGCGCAGCCCGACCAACCGTTCGCCGAGCCAGGCCATCGCGACCACCAGCGCCGCCACCGGCACCACGTTGGAGTAGAGCGAGGTGCGTGAGGCGCCGAGCTGGCGGACGCCGAGATACCACGCGGTGTACGAGAAGTTCAACGCCAGCAGCGACGAGAACACCACCCAGACCCACATCACCGGCCGCACCTCGGTCCACTGCGTGCGCGCCAGATCGCCGAGCGCGGTCGGCACGAACAGCACTGTCCCCACCGCCATCGACAGTCCCGTCATGACCAGCGGGGAATGCGTGGCCAGCAGCGGCCGTCCGGCCACGGTGTAAACGGTCCAGCAGGCGACACAGCCGACCATCATCAGATCGCCGAGCGGCGAGCTGACCCCCGCTGCCGCGCCGCCGCGCACGATCAGCGTGACGCCGACGAACGACAGCGCGGTGCCGGCCCAGTGACGCCACGGCAGCCGCTCGTGTCCGACCGCCGCCGACACCAGGCTGACCGCGGCCGGGGTCCAGGCGATGATGATCGAGGCATTCACCACGCTGGTGCGCTCGAGGCCCTCGATGAACAGCAGTTGGTAGAGGAACTGGCCGACCACGCCGAGCAGCACCACGATCGCCCAGTCGCGGCCCGTGAGCCTCGCGAGTTGGACGCGGCGGCGGGTCGCGATCACCAGCAGGAACACCGCCGAGGCGATCAGCAGGCGCAACACGTTGAACGCGCGCGACGGCACGTCCTGGAGCACGAACTTGATGACGCTGTAGTTGCTGCCCCAGATGATCGCGGTCAGCAGCAGGTACAGGTCGACGCGGGACATCGGCGAGGCCTTGCCTGCGGCCCGGCAGCGAGCGGCCGCCAGCGGCGAGAGGGACCGGAGCGGGCCCGAAGCCGCGCTCCGGCGGTCGAGTCTGCTAGACCAGGCCGAGGGGGCCGGCGCGCACGAAGAAGATGATCAGCGAGACCAGCAGCACGTAGATCACCAGCGACTCGATCAACACCAGACCGAGCAGCAGGACGCCCCGGATCTGGTCGGCCGCACCGGGATTTCGGGCGATCCCTTCGGCGGCGGCGCTGACCGCCCGGCCCTGGGCCATGGCGCCGAACGCGGCGGCGATGGCCAGCGCGAAGCCGGCGGTGACCACGGCCCACTTCGTGACCAAGGCGGAAACGGCGGCGCCAGCCGCGTCCTGGGCGTGGACCGGCGACATCAGACCGGCGACCAGCACGAGCGCGAATACGGCACTGAACTTCTTCATCATCAGATTGCCTCCCTGAGGCGTGTCCTGCATCAACTCGTCGGCATTGCGTCTACACGACCCGTGGGCCGCGGGCGTCGCCTGTGGCGCGCCAGTGGTCGCGTTGCAGACCGGGGCCCGACGCTTGCCGAGGTCTGCCGACCGGAGTCCAGCCCTGACCGGCACCGGCGATCATCGCCGGGCCGGCGCGCGCGGGTCCTGTGGCGGGTTACGCCGCCGCGTGTGCGTGCGCCGGCGAATCGCCGTGCGCGTGGTGGTCGTCATGGTGGGCATCGTCGTGCCCCTGCTCGACGTGCACCGCACCCGCCAGGTAGATGATCGTCAGCAGTGCAAAGATGTAGGCCTGCAGCGAGCCGGTGATCACGCCGAGGAACATCATCGGCAGCGGCACCAGGAACGGGACGATGCTGGCCATGATCAGGATCACGAGCTCCTCGCCGTAGATGTTGCCGAACAGGCGCAGCGACAGCGACATCACCCGCGAGGCGTGGCTGATCAGCTCGATAGGCGCCATGATCGGCGCCACGAACAGCGGCACGCCGGGCGGAATGATGAAGTGCTTGACGTAGGCGACCGGGCCCTGCGCCTTGAAGCCCTGCAGGTGGTAGTAGACCCACACCGTCAGCGCGCAGCCGAGGGTGACGTTGATGTTGGCCGTCGGCGACATCAGGCCGGGGATCTTCCCGATCATGTTCGCCAGGAATATGAAGATGAAGATCGCGCCGACCACCGGCAGGAACTGCGGGCCCTTCGGCCCGATGTGCTCCTTGAGCAGGCCGGTGAGGAAATTGACGATGTCCTCGAGCACGATCTGCAGCCGGTTCGGGTTGTCGACGCTGAAAGTCGAGCGCACCAGCAACGAGAAGACGGTGACCAGCACCAGAATCAGCCCGCACATCACCAGGTAGTCGGGAATGACCTCCATCCCGGGGGCGTAGGGGATGCCGCGCAGCGAGGCCACGAACGGGCCCAGCAGGCGGTTGACGAACTCGACGATCCAGAGCGTGTGATGAAGATTTTCCATGGCAGACCTGGCGGCAGTGCGCGATGTCCGGAGCCCCAGACGGTCAGCGAGAGGACCGGACCGCTTCCACCAGCGCGGCGACGACCACCGCGGAGGCCCCCGCAAGCACGGCCAACGGGGGCAAGCGCAAACGCACAATGATAACGTAGCCGCCCAGCAGTAACAATCCGTGTCGTCCGAGCAGGCTCAGGGCGAGCCTGGCCGCGGACCTCGGCCGGCGCGGCGGGTATTTCGATGACGACGGGCCGATCGCGAAGACGGCCTGCTTGAGCGACCGATAGCTCAGCGCCGAGATAAGGGCACCACCGAGCACGCCGCCGCCAGCCCGGGCGCCCCAGATGGCCGTGGCTGCGATCGCGCCGAGCGCCACGACCGCCAGCGCCGTCGACTGGAGCCGCGCCGCCAGCGCCCGGTCAGGGCTGGGGTGGGCCAAGCGCGCGCCGCGTGATCCGGACGACGTTGAGGACCGCCGCGGCAAATCCCAGGAAGAAGCCGACCATCAGGCCCCATGGGCTGGTCGCAAAGGTGCGGTCGACCCACAGACCGGCGACCGTGCCCAGAACCAGCGCGATCACGAAGGACAGGCCGAGCGTGCCGAGTTCTCCGACCGTCTGCCAGTACCCTGCGGGGCGCGGCACGAGCACCATGGTCAGGTCGGCCTCGCCGACGGCCGGAGGCGAGGCGCTGGCGCGGCGGGACGGGTTGCCGTCGGGGTCGTCGGCGCGGCAGCGACATCCCGCGAGACCGGCGCCAGCGTAGGAGAGGCAGCGACAGAGGGCGACGCGGGCTCCGGAGCACGCGCCGCGCGACCGGCCAGATGTATCACCGGCGTGGTGACGGCGAGGACGGCACGGTGCGCAGCACGCATGTGGCAAACCAGCGACCGACACGCAACGCTGGTCGTCCGAAGATCAGCGAAATCCCGCGGGGCCGATGGCCCTCGACTATACTCCAGAGGCGGGACCGGACCCGCCACGGAAGCCTCCGATGCGACCTGTCTTGACACTCCTGACCGCGACGATCCTGTTGGTGCCGGTCGTGGCTCCCCGTGCCGCCGCCCAGACCCCGCGCCAGCGCACGCTGCACGTCACCGCCCTGACCGCGTCCGGTGATCCGGCCACCGCGTTGACCCCGGCCGACGTGATCGTCCGCGAAGACGGCGTTGCGCGCGAGGTCGTGAAGGTCACCCCGTCCGCCACCCCGGTCGACATCGTCCTGCTGATCGACAACAGCGTCGCCGCGACCCGCGCCCTGCAGGACATGAGGCTCGGGCTCGAAGCGTTCGTGACGACCTTCGCGGGACCGCACACCATCTCGCTGGTCACCGTCGCGGACCGGCCGACCGTGATTGTCCCGCCGACCACCAGCAAGGCGCAACTGCTGCGCGGCGTGCAGCGCCTGTTCGTGCAGCCTGGCGCCGGGGCCTACCTGGTGGAAGGGATCCTCGAGCAGTCGACCGCAATCGGCCGGCGCAAGCCGGAACGCAGCGCGATCCTGGCTGTCACCAGCTTCGGCGTCGAGTTCAGCGACCGCGGCTATCAGTTCGCGCTCGACGCGCTGGCTGAGTCGGGCGCCAGCCTCTACGTGGTGGAACTGCAGGACACCAGCGATGCCGGCGCGCTGAACCAGGGGAGCCGCGACCGCAACGTGGTCATCGACCGCGGCGTCAGCGACACCGGCGGGGCGCGCGACCTGCTGATCGCCAACATGTCGCTGCGTGATGCGCTCCAGAAGATGGGCCGCCTGATCACGACCCAGTACGAGGTGGTGTACGGCCGTCCCGAGACGCTGCTGCCGCCGCGCAAGGTCGACGTCGACTCGGCCCGGCCGGCCTTGAAGATCCGCGGCAACCTGCTGCAGTCCAATCGGGAACGGCGATGAGGCGGCCGGCGACAGGCGCGGTGCTGGCCTGCGGAGCGGCGCTGCTACTGATCGCCGGGCGGGTGTCGAGCCAGACGCCCGTCCCGGCCCCGGCACCCGCAACGGAACCCGCCCAGCCGCCGGCCGCGCCCGACGCGGCGGCGCCGGCTGACGTCGCGGTGCCGCAGACCCCTGCGCCCGACCAGCCGGCCTTCCGCGCCGGCGTCGACGTGGTCTCGCTGACCGTCACCGTCACCGAGCGGGAAGGTCGGTTCGTCAACGGCTTGTCGCAGGACGCGTTCTCGGTGTTCGAGGACGGGGTCAAGCAGGAGTTGATTTTCTTCTCGGGGACCAAGCTGCCGACCGCGCTCGGGCTCCTGGTGGACACCAGCGCCAGCATGAACGAAAAGATGGCGACGGCGCAGCAGGCCGCGATTGGCTTCGTCGAACGGATGCGTGTCGACGACGTGCTGACGATCGTCGACTTCGACAGTCGTGCCGAGATTCTGCAGGGCTTCACGCGCGATCAGGCGCTGCTGACCGCCGCCATCAGGCGCACGACGGCGGGCGGCTCGACCTCGCTCTACAACGCGATGTACGTGGCCCTCAACGAGTTCAAGAAGATGCGCGCCAGCAACACCGACGAAGTGCGTCGGCAGGCCATCGTGGTGCTCTCCGATGGCGAGGACACCTCGAGCCTGGTGCCATTCGAGGAGGTGCTCGAACTGGCCAAGCGGTCCGAGGTGGCGATCTACACGATCGGGTTGCGCGACGGGGCGCCGCAGCGCAACCGCGGCATCGGCGGCTTCCGCGAGGCCGACTTCGTGCTGAAGCAGTTTGCCCAGGAAACTGGCGGCAAGGCATTTTTCCCGGACGGCGCCTCGGCGTTGCCGGCAATCTACGGCGAGGTCGCCGACGAACTCGCCGCCCAGTACACGCTCGGCTACGCCTCGCGCAACACCCGGCGCGACGGACGCTGGCGGCGGGTGGTGGTGCGGGTCGAGCGCCCCAACGCGATTGCCCGCACCAAGCAGGGCTACTACGGCCCGACCGGGTAGGTATCGGCAGGTCCTGATCGCTGCATGCCCCTCGCGCTGCTCTACCTGCTCGCCTTCAGTGCCTACGTCTGGCACTTCGCCACCCGCCATCCGTTGATTGGCCGGGCGGCCACAGCCACGCTGCTCGGCGCCGTGCTGGTCCACACCTTCCAGCTCGGCATGTACACGATGGAGCTCGGCCTGCCGCCGATGGCTGGCAGCGCCGGCGCAATCTCGACCTTCGTCTGGATGCTCGCGGTGGCCTACCTGTCGATTGAGGTCACCACCGAGGAGCGCGCGATCGGCGTGTTCGTGACGCCGCTGCTGGCGGTGCTGCAGGCACTGGTCTCGCGCGGGACGATGCCGACCGACATCCCCGCCTACTTCGCCGGTCCGTTCGTGGCCCTGCACGTCGGCGCGCTGCTGTTCGCCTACGCCAGCTTCGCCCTGGCCTGCGTGATTGGCATCACCTACATGCTGCTGTTCCGGGAGTTGAAGACCCGCACGCCCGGGGTCTTCTTCCAGCGGCTGCCGTCGCTGCAGGTGCTCGACCAGATGAACATGCGGGCGGTCACCATCGGCTGGGTGCTGCTGACGATCGGACTGGCAGGCGGCGCGCTGTGGCTGCGTGACGCCGGCGTGCAGTCGGCCAACGACCCGCGCGTGCCGATGATGACCGCGACTGACCCGAAGATCCTGCTGGCGGCACTGACCTGGGCGATCTACGGGCTGCAACTGGCGTTTCGGCGCTGGGCCAGCCTGACCCCGCGGCGCGCCGCCTGGCTGTCGACCCTGGGCTTCATCGTGGTGCTGCTCAACTTCCTTCCCGTGGCGTATTTCTTCGCCCGCAGTCACAATTTCGCGTGATGCACCTGGTCCTGGTCGGCATCAGTCACCACACCGCGCCACTTGCACTGCGCGAGCGCATCGGGATCAGCCGATCGATGGTGCCGGCCGTGCTCGATCGTCTTGCCGGCGAAGGCTGTGACGACGCGGTGCTGCTCTCGACCTGCAATCGCACGGAGGTCTACGCCTCGACGACCGATGCGCGGCGGACCGGTGAGTGCGTGGTGCAGTGTCTGACCGAGTATCGCGGCGTCGACCGGCAGTCGCTCGATGCGGCGCTGTACGTGCGCACCGACGCCGACGCCGCTCGCCACCTGTTCCGGGTCGCCGCCGGGCTCGACTCGCTGGTCGTCGGCGAGCCGGAGATCCTCGGCCAGGTCAAGGACGCGTACAAGACGGCCAGCGACGCCCGCGGCACCGGTGCGCTGATCAACCGTTTGTTCCACGGCGCGTTCGCGATCGGCAAGCGGGTACGCAGCGAGACCGGGCTGGCCGAAGGCGCCGTGTCGTTGAGCTACGCGGCATTGACCCTGGCGCGCAAGATCTTCGGCGACCTGTCGACGCGCCACGTGGTGGTCTTCGGCGCCGGCGAGATGGCCCGCCTGTGCGCGATCCACTTCCATGGTCATGTCGCGAGCACCACCATCGCGACGCGCCGGACCGACCGTGGCGATGCGCTGGCGGTCGAGATTGGCGGCGGCGTGACGCCGTGGGCGTCACGGATGGACGCGTTGCTCGACGCCGACATCCTGGTCTCGGCCACCGGTGCGACCGACGTCGTGGTGGAACTGGCGGCGATGCGCCGCGTGCTGTCGGCCCGACGCGGCCGGCCGATGTTCGTGATCGATCTGGCGGTGCCCCGCGACGTCGATCCCGAGGTCGCGAAGCTCGAAGAGGCCTTTCTGTACAACATCGACGACCTGCGCGGCATCGTCGATGAGAACCTGGCGAAGCGTCAGGATGCGGTGACGCGTGCCGAAGCGCTGGTCAACGACGAGGTCGCCGCCTGGCTGGCCTGGCTGCGCGCGCGCGCCGTCGTCCCGACGGTGGTGGCGCTGCGCAGCCGCTTCGAACGGGTCCGGCAGGCCGAGCTCGACCGACTGACCCCGAAGCTGACCGGCCTGGGTCCCGAAGCGCGCGCCCGCGTCGACGAGATCACCCGCCTGATGGTCGAGAAGCTCTTGCTGACGCCGACCGAACAGCTCAAGGCGATCGACGACCGCGAGACCATGGCGTCGTGCTCGGCGGCGCTGCGCCGGCTGTTTGCCCTGGACGACGACGGACCGGTGTCGCCGACCGATGCGGCCGCCGCGACGCCCAAGCCGCCCCGGACGCCCGGAGAGGAGTCGTGACGGCGCACTGGCGGATCGGCACCCGCGGCAGTGCGCTGGCGCTCTGGCAGGCGACCACCGTCAAGTCGCTGCTCGAGGCCGCCGGCGTGGCGCCGTGCGAGATCGTGGTAATCAAGACCGACGGCGATCGCCTGCAGGACGCGCCGCTGTCGGCGATCGGGGGCAAGCGACTGTTCGTCAAGGAGATCGAGGACGCGCTGTTGCAGGGCGAGGTCGACCTGGCGGTGCACAGCGCCAAGGACATGGCGGTGCTGATGCCGGTCGGCCTCCACATCGCCGGCGTCCTGCCGCGCGCCGACCCGCGCGACGCCGTCGTCCTGCCGGCCGGGCGGGCCGTGCCTCCCGATGCCGGGATCGCGGCGCTGTCTGCCGTGATCGGCGACACCCCGGCACTCGGCACCAGCAGCGTCCGCCGCGTCGCCCAGCTGCACCGGCTGTTCCCCCACGCCCAGTTTCTGCCGGTCCGCGGCAACGTCGACACCCGGTTGCGCAAGCTCGATGCCGGAGAGTACGACGCGCTCATCCTCGCGGCGGCGGGCCTGTACCGCCTCGACCGCGCCGGGCGGATCAGCGCCAGCCTGCCCGTCGACGCGTGCGTCCCCGCGCCCGGCCAGGGCATCGTCGCAATCGAGTGTCGCGACGATTCCGAAGAGATCACACAGACGCTGGTCGCCATCAGCGACCGGGCAGCAGACATCGCGCTGCGCGCCGAACGGGCACTGGTCGAGGCGCTCGGCGGCGGCTGTCAGCTGCCGCTCGGCGGGCACTGCCGCGCCACCAGCGATGGCGCGCTCGAACTGCTGGCCTGCGTGACGTCGATCGAGAGCGAGCACGAGGTGCGAGCGCTTGGCTTCGGCGACCCGTCGGACCCCGAGGCGCTCGGGCACGAGGTGGCCGAGCGGTTGATTGCCGACGGTGCCGGCGCGATCCTCGAGGCGGTGCGCGAGTACGACGGTCCGCTGCCCGACCAGGAGTGACCGGCGCGTCTGCCAGCCGGCCCCCGGCTTTGATGCATGCGATCCACGGCGTCTCGTCCGGCGCTAAGATGGCCCCACCATGAATCCGGTGTCGATTGTCGGGGCTGGTCCGGGTGACCCCTCGCTCATCTCGGTGCGCGGGCTGCGCTGCCTGGCGCGGGCCGACGTCGTGGTCCACGATTCGCTGATTGACGCGCGGTTGCTGCGGATGGCGCGCGCCGACGCCGAGCTGATCGACGTCGGCGAAGCAGCACCCGGCGAAGCGGCGCAGAACGCGATCTGCCTGCTGGTCGCCGAGAAGGCCCGCGATGGCCAGTACGTGGTCCGGCTCAAGTGGGGCGACCCGTTCCTGTTCGACAGCGGCGGCAAGGAGGCCTTGTTCCTGCACGAACAGGGCATCGCGTTCGAGGTGGTGCCGGGGATCCCGGCGTTGGTCGGCATCCCCGCCTATGCAGGGATCCCGATCACCTATCCGGGCTCCGGCAACACGCTCACCTTCATTCGGGGTCACGAGGACGGCGAGGAGGGGACCCCGACCCTCGACTGGCGCCAGCTTGCCCAGGTCGATGGCACCCTGCTGTGCTACGCCGGTCCGCGGCAGTTGGCGCGGGTGGCGTCGTCGCTGCTGGCGCATGGGCGACCCGCCGACGACTCGGCCGCAGTGGTCTTCAACGGCACCACGCCGCAGCAGCAGACCCGATCGGGCACGCTGGCGAGCCTGGCGCGCGACCTGGCCGAGCATCCGCCGGCCGCGCCCGCCGTGCTGGTGGTCGGCCCCTCGGCTGGATTGCGCGAGCATCTGCGCTGGTACGACGAGCGCGCGCTGTTCGGCACCCGCATTGTGGTCACCCGGTCGCGCGAGCAGGCAGGCGAGTTCGTCGAACGGCTCACCGATCTCGGCGCGCAGGTGATCGAGGCGCCGTCGATCCACATCCAGCCGCTCGACGACTACGACGAGATGGACCGCGCCATCGCCGACATCCGGCGCTACGACTGGCTGGTCTTCACCAGCGCCAACGGCGTCGACCATTTCATGCGACGCGCGTTGACGCGGGTGCGCGACATCCGCGACCTGCACGGCCCGCGCTTCTGTGCAGTCGGGCCAGCCACCGCCGAGCGGCTGCAGCGGCTGCACCTGCGGGTCGACGTCGTCCCCGAGGACGACCGATCGGAGGGCGTCGTCGCGGCACTGCGGGCGATGGGTCAGCTCGACGGCCGGCGGATGCTGCTGCCGCGCGCCGACATTGCCCGCGAAGTGCTGCCCGACGAGTTGCGCAAGGCCGGCGTCGAGGTCGATGACATCGCGGCGTACAGCACGATCCGCGCCGCCTGGGGCCAGGAAGGGGCCCCCGACATCTACAAGCGCCTGCTCGAGGGTGACGTCGACATCGTGACCTTCACCAGCGCCTCGAGCGTGCGCCACTTCGTGACCAACCTGGGCGAAGAACAGGCGGCCGATCTGCTGCACCAGGTGACCGTGGCGTCGATCGGTCCGGTGACCGCCGAGGCCGCCCAGCAACTGGGCATTGCCACCCAGATCATGCCGCACGCGCCCTACACCATCCCGTCGCTGGTCGATGCCATCGTCGCGCACGTGCAGGCGCACGCGGCCGCCAACCGCCCATGACCCTCGAGCTGACGTCTCGGCCGCGCCGGTTGCGGCGCACCACAGGGCTGCGGGCGTTGGTGCGCGAAACGCACCTGCAGCCGTCGCAGCTGATCTACCCGCTGTTTGTCTGCACCGGCGAAGGGGTGCGCGCGCCGATTGGGTCGATGCCGGGCGTCTGCCAGTTGTCGGTCGATCAGGCAGTGGCCGAAGTCGGGGGCGCCGCGCAGGACGGCGTCACCACGGTGCTGCTGTTCGGCCTCCCGGCGAGCAAGGACGAGCGCGGCAGCGGCGCCAGCGACCCGCACGGCCCGGTGCAGGAGGCGGTCCGTGCGATTCGCGCCGCGCATCCGTCGACCACCATCGTCACCGACGTCTGCCTGTGTGAGTACACGTCGCATGGACACTGCGGGCTGATCGTCGACGACGACGTCGAGAACGACAGCACCGTCGAGCGACTGGTCGACGAAGCGCTCTCGCATGCCACCGCCGGCGCCGACGTGGTCGCGCCGTCGGACATGTTGGACGGCCGGATCGGCGCCGTCCGCGAGGCGCTCGACGCGGCGGGACATCAGCAGGTCGCGATCATGAGCTACGCCGCCAAGTACGCCTCGGCGTTCTATGGTCCGTTCCGCGAAGCCGTCGCGTCGACGCCGGCGTTCGGCGATCGCCGCAGCCATCAGATGGATCCGGCCAACGCCGACGAGGCGCTGCGCCAGGTTGCGCTCGACATCGAGCAAGGTGCCGACATCGTGATGGTCAAGCCGGCGCTGCCCTATCTCGACATCCTCTGGCGGATCAAGGACAGCTTCGGCATGCCGACGGCGGCGTATCACGTGAGCGGCGAGTTCGCGATGGTCAAGGCGGCCGCCGCCAACGGCTGGGTCGATGGCCCGCGCGCGATGATGGAATCGCTGCTGTCGATCCGCCGCGCTGGCGCCGACATGATCATCACCTATTACGCGCGCGACGCGGCGCGGGCCATCGGGTAGCGCCCGCCGACGCATCGCCCGAGCCGGCCGGGCCCGCCTCGAACGGCCGTGGTACGGTGGGCTCAGGTGGTCGGTGCCGTACGGGTCGGGCCGGCGGCGTGAGCGACAACCAGAGAACGAGAGGCAGGCGGTTGGGCAAGGACACGCGGTCGGCACGGCTGTTCGAGAGGGCCAGCAAGGTGATGCCTGGCGGGGTGAACAGCCCGGTGCGGGCCTTCAAGGCGGTCGGCGGCACGCCGCGCTTCGTCACCCGCGGCAAGGGCGCCTACATCGAGGACGAGGACGGCCGGCGGTATCTCGACTACGTCATGTCGTGGGGGCCGCTGATCCACGGGCACGCGCCGAAGGGCTTGCTGACCGCGCTGCGCAAGGCCGCCACCCGCGGGACCAGCTTCGGCGCGCCGACCCGCCTCGAAGTGGAGATGGCCGAGACGGTGCGGTCGCTGCTGCCGTCGATGGAACTGGTGCGGTTCACCAGTTCCGGGACCGAGGCGGCGATGAGCGTGCTGCGGGTCGCCCGCGCCGCGACCGGTCGGGACGCCGTCGTCAAGTTCGCTGGCTGTTACCACGGGCACGCCGACGGCTTCCTGGTCGAAGCCGGCAGCGGCGCGACCGCGCTGGGCGTACCCACCTCGCCGGGCGTGCCGGCGGCACTGGCGGCGATGACCTTGACCGCGCGCTACAACGACCTCGCGTCGGTGGAGGCGGTGGTCGCGGCGCAGCCCGGCGGCGTCGCCGCGATCCTGGTCGAGCCGATCGCCGGCAACATGGGTGTCGTGCCGCCGGTACCGGGCTTTCTCGACGGGCTCCGCGACCTGTGCGATCGGACCGGCGCCCTGCTGGTCTTCGACGAGGTGATCAGCGGCTTTCGTGCCTCGCGCGGCGGGGCCCAGCACCTGCTCGACGTCCGCCCCGATCTCACGTGTCTCGGCAAGATCATCGGCGGTGGACTGCCGGTCGGCGCCTATGGCGGCCGCCAGGATCTGATGCGCCTGGTGGCGCCCGACGGCCCGGTCTACCAGGCCGGCACGCTCTCCGGCAACCCGTTGGCGATGACGGCCGGCTTGTGGGCGCTCGGGGCGTTGTCCGACAAGTTGTACGAGAAGCTCGAACGGCTCGGATCGCGTTTGGCCGAGGGACTCGCGGACGCCGCACATCGCGCCGGCTGCGACATCAGCATCAACCGCGTCGGGTCGCTGCTCACCGTCTTCTTCACCGACCGGCCGGTGCTCGACTACGACGACGCCAAGCTGGCCGACACCGCGGCCTACGGGCGTTTCTTCCAGTCGATGCTGACGCAGGGCATCTATCTGCCGCCATCGCAGTTCGAGGGCTGGTTCCTGTCGGGTGCCCACTCGACCGGCGACATCGACGTCACCATCAAAGCCGCCAGGAAGGCATTCCGCAAGTCCCGGCCGTGACCGACCCTGCGTCGTGCGCGCGTTCTACTGCGACCATTTCGTCCTGCCGCTGCCAGAAGGACACCGCTTCCCGATGGACAAGTACGCGCGCCTGCGCACGCGTATCCTGCAGGATCAGATCCTCCAGGCGAACGACCTGATCGAGCCGCACGCCGCCTCCTGGGACGACCTGTGCCGGGTGCATACGCCCGACTACGCCGCGCGGGTACGCGACGGCTTGCTGAGCCGTGACGAACAGCGGCGGATCGGCTTTCCCTGGTCGGCGCAGATGGTCGAGCGCTCCAGGCGATCGGTGGGTGGAACGATTGACGCCGCGCGCGCCGCGCTCGAGGACGGCGTCTCGGCCAACCTCGCCGGCGGCACCCATCACGCCTTTCGCGATCGCGGCGAAGGGTACTGCGTCTTCAACGACGTCGCGGTCGCCGCCGTGACGCTGCTCGAGACCGCGCGGGTCCGGCAGGTGGCCGTCATCGATCTCGACGTGCACCAGGGCAACGGCACCGCTGCGATCTTCGCCGGCGATCCGCGCGTCTTCACCTGCTCGCTGCACGGCGCGGCCAACTACCCGTTCCACAAGGAGCGCAGCTCCCTGGACGTGCCACTGCCCGACGGCGTCGACGACGGCCAGTATCTGGCTCACCTGGGCGTGGCGCTCGATGCGGTGTTCGAGGTGTCACCCGACCTGGTGTTCTACCTGGCCGGCGCCGACCCCTATGAGGGAGACCGCCTCGGGCGCATGCAGTTGACCGCCGCAGGGTTGCGACAGCGAGACCTGCTGGTGTTCGAACGGTGCAGAGCCGAACGCGTGCCCGTGGCCGTCAGCATGGCCGGAGGGTACGCCCCCGACGTGGATGCGATCGCGCGCATCCACGCGGGGACGATTGCCGAAGCCGCTCGTTGTGCGCGATCGTGGAACGCGATCAGGCCTGCGCCTTGACCTTGGCCCAGCGGCGCTTCTGGGCCTCGGCGATGCGACGGCGCGCGTCGGCACTGAGCTTGCGCCGCTTGCGCACTGGCTTGCCGGCCGCGGCCGGTGCGGCGTCGGCGCCGTCAGCTCCGGCGGCGGTGGCGCGACCCGGCAGTCGGGAGGCCGATCGCAACTGGCGCGCCTGCGACTCGAGCGTGGTGAGTCGTTCGCGGGTGATGGCGATTTCCTGCTCGAGCCCGTGCAGGGCCCATGTGAGCAGCTCGCGGTTGTTGCTGCCCGCGCCTGCGCGTTGTGTCTTGCGTGCCTTTGCCATGCGTTATGTCGCTCCGAGAGAGTGATACGTGAACGAACGCTCAGGATACTCGGTTTTGCGGGCATCCAGAAGGCGAACCAAGACATATCGAGTTATCAAGCGCGTATGCGATCAGCCCGTGTCACTCACGTAACTTCTGATACCTGCCGCTGCGGCACCGCGGGGGCGGCGGCCGGACACGTGCGCAACCGCTGACCTCGTTGCCGAACATGGCTTCGCGCCGCTGGCTGCTTGTGATCGTCACCCTGCTGGGCGTTCTGGTGCTCGGCACCGGCGTGCTGGTGGGCAGTTGCGTGTATCTGGTTCGTCGACAGGTGCAGGTCCGCGACCACACGTCACTGACGCAGTACGAACGCGAAGCCGCCAAGGTCATCAATCGCTTCGCCGGGGTGCCGACGCTGGTCGAGGACACGGCAGGAGGCCCGCGGCTGTCGCGCACGGTGCTGGCCCACCGCCGGGCGGCGACGCAGCGCGGCGCGGCCCTGACGTCGCTACACGTGCTGGTGTATTCGACGCATGACGAGAAGTTGGTGCGCCTGACGCTGCCGTTCTGGCTGCTGCGGATGTCGCCCGACGGACGCATGGACCTGGACCGCGACGACCTCGGCCTGCAGCAGGTGCGTCTGTCGGTGGAGGACGTCGAGAGCGCCGGGCCAGGGCCACTCTACCGGCGCACGACCGAAGACTCGCGCGTGCTGATCTGGACCGAGTGACACTGTTGTCCTGCGTGGCGGACAGCATGGTTGGCACGGCGATTGGATGAAGGAGTGGTGTCCGTGTGAGGAGAGGACACCCATGAATCGCATCTACCCGACCGTTGCGCTTGCCGCCTTCCTGACCACTGGACTGGTTGCGCCGGCGCGCGCCGCATCATCCGACTCCTCGCCGCAGGTCGTGCTGGCGCAGTGGGGCCGGCAGGGCGCGCCGCGAGCTCAGTCGCAGCAGCGCTACACGCAGGGTTTCCGTGTCGGTGTGCGCGAAGGTGAACACGACGCCCGCGAGCGGCGCCCCCGTGACTACCGCCAGCATTCCGAGTTCCGCCGCGGCAGTGGCGGCTGGGGCAACAACGGTGGATCCGACGACGCCTATCGCCGCGGCTTCGCCGAGGGCTACCTGCAGGGCTACGACCGGGCCCGCGGTGGCGGCCATGGCGGCGATGGCTACCCGAACGGCCGGTATCCGAACAGCGGGTACCCCAACGGCGGGTATCCCAG